>NZ_JCABYM010000111.1:0-258583 GCF_059499385.1 Limnoglobus sp.
ACACCCGCTAGACATCTTCGCCTTGGTGGGCCGTTACCCCACCAACTAGCTAATATCACGTGGGCTCCTCCCAGGGCGGCGGACCTTTGGTCTCACGACATCATCTGGAATTACCCCTTCTTTCGAAGGGCTATGCCAGACCCCAGGGTAGATACCCACGCATTACTGCCCCTTACGCTGCTTCCCCCATTGCTGGGATTCGCTCAACTTGCATGCCTAATCCACGCCGCCAACGTTCGTTCTGAGCCAGAATCAAACCCTTCAAAAGTTTATTGGTTCCCAGGGCAAGCCCCGAGAAACTTTTAAGTGTTCGTCTGCTTCGTTGCTCGGTTACAACTCAAACTTCGACGGACCGCTCATGATTGCTCACGAGTTGCCCGTCTCCGAGTGAGTCCATACCGACCAACGGCATCGACCCACTCATCCGTAAGGCTCGTAACGCTACCAACTTGTCAAAGATCGGCTGAAAGGAGACCCGTCGTCGCGAAGGTACTTCGCTATCCCGCGTCGCTTTCGTTTCACCGTCGCATCGCTGCTTCGGTAGGAACAGTCTACCGGCGGGGGCCGAAGTGTCAACGCCCAGGGGAAAGAAAATGGGAAAAAGAACTCTGCCCCCCAGTGAGATGGTTTTTGGAGGGTTGGCGGAGAGCCAGAAGTCAGGGGTTTCGCCCTAGTTTCGCGGGCGGCCTGACGTTAGAAAGATCATGACGGCTGCGGGAAGCCGGGTCAAGGACAAATCGTACTCCCTCTTGGAATTTTCATCGATGCCGACGCCGACCGTCTTGATCCTCCGCGGGCCGGGCACGAACTGCGATAACGAGGCCGCGTTCGCCTTTCAGAAGGCCGGGGCGACGGTCGAGAAGTTGCACGTCAACCAACTTCGTGAATCGCCGCACAAGCTCAAGAACTACCAGGTGCTGCTTCTGCCCGGCGGGTTCAGCTACGGCGACGACGTGGCGGCCGGGAAGATTCTGGCGACGCAGCTCGAACACTTCCTCGCGGACGCAATCCGCGAATTCCGCGACGCCGACAAGCTCATCCTCGGCATCTGCAACGGCTTCCAGACGCTACTGAAGTCAGGTCTGCTGATCCCCCCGGACGAGGACGGCCCGCTCGCGACGCTGGCGCACAACACGTCCGGCCGGTTCGAGGACCGCTGGGTGAAGTTGCTCGCGACGCCTGGGAACAACGTGTTCCTGAAGGGCGTGACCGGGATGCTCGTGCCGGTGGCCCACGGGGAGGGGAACTTCATCGCCCGCAAGGAGTGGATTCTCCAGGGGCTGGCCCAGGCGGGTCAGGTGGTGCTGCGGTACGTCGGGCCAAACGGCGAGCCGCCGGTGTACCCGCACAACCCGAACGGTTCGCAAGGGGACATCGCGGGCATCTCGGACGCGACCGGCCGCGTGCTGGGCCTGATGCCACACCCGGAGCGGCACGTGCTGCCGACGCACCACCCCCGCTGGACCCGCGAGGGGCTGAAGTCGGAAGGCGACGGCCTGGCGATCTTCCGCAATGCGGTGGACTACTTCCGGAATTGACGGACGGCGGCCCGCGGCTCGTTCTTGTTCGCCACGACGATCCGCGATACGCTGAGGGCTGTCCCACTCACATCCTGGGGAGAGCCGTCATGAGCGCCGACGTGTCCGCGGAAGTCCGTAACCAACGGATCAAAGAGTTCCTGCAAATCTTGCCGCTGACCGCGGAACTGGCGGGGCTGCCGAAGTGCGACCCGAACAAGATTTTCACCCAGGACCAGCTCGACCTGCGGGTCACGAACCTGCGGATCGCGTACAAGCTCGCCCGGCAGATGCTCAAGGAAGTCGCCGAGGGGGTGTGACCCGGCTCACCCGAGGGCGATCACGGTGGCGGTGGCGAACTGACGGGCGTACGCGAACGACACCCGCATCTTCGACACCTTCCGCTTGATCGCCCGGTCCTTCGTCGGGCCGGTCAGCGTGACCTTCGGCCCGACCGCCTTCTCGCTGCTCACCTCGATGTCATGCCAGCTCATGCCCCGCTTCCACTTCGTGCCGAGGGAGCGGAGGACCGCCTCCTTCGTCGCCCAGAACGCGGCGTAATACTCCGTGCTGTGACTCCGCTGGCTGCAGTACGCGATCTCGCGTTCCGTGAAGACCTCGTAGAGGAACTTCTCGCCGTGCTTCTCGATGAGCTTCCGTACTCGGGCGCAGTCGTGAATCTGTGTGCCCAAGCCCTTGATTTCCATCGGGATTCGCCCTACCCGCGAGGAATGGTAGAATTGTCCATCTCCATTCTGGCGAAGAAATCGCACGGATGTAACCCCCCTTTTCGGCGGAGTTTACCGAATGTCGGCCGATTTGCTGTCGGATTTGACGGGCGACCAGCGGGCGGCCGTGACGCACGGGGAGGGGCCGCTACTCATCCTGGCCGGGGCCGGCAGCGGCAAGACCCGCGTCATTACCCGCCGCGTGGCGTATTTGCTCCAGCAGGGGGTCCGGGGCGGCAGCATCCTGGCGATCACGTTCACGAACAAGGCCGCCGGCGAGATGCGGCAGCGGGTGGACGCGATCGTGCCGGGCAACCGGCTCTGGATCAGCACGTTCCACAGCCTCGGCGCGCGGCTGCTGCGGCAGTACGCCGACCGGCTGAACATCGACCGCAACTTCACGATCTACGACGTGGACGACCGGAACAAGTTGGTGAAGGACGCCCTCGACGCAACCGGGATGGACAACACGAAGTTCACGCCGGACCGCCTCGCGGGGGCGATCAGCAAGGCGAAGAACCAACTCCTGACGCCGAAGCAGTACGAGCAGCAGGCCCACGACTTCTTCAGCCAGACGGCCGCGAAGGTCTACCACGGCTACGAGAAGCGGCTGCGGGCGGCGAACGGCATGGACTTCGACGACCTGCTGTACCTCCCCGCGCTGGCCCTGCGGTACAACGAGGAGCTGCGGGCGGACCTCGATTCGCGGTTCAAGTACGTGCTGATCGACGAGTACCAGGACACGAACTCCGCCCAGTACGAGATCGCCCGCCGATTGTCGATGAACTACCCAAACCTTTGCGTGGTCGGCGACCCCGACCAGTCGATCTACAAGTGGCGCGGCTCGGACATCAAGAACATCCTCGACTTCGAGCGTGACTTCCCCGCGGCGAAGGTCATCACGCTCACGCAGAACTACCGCAGCACGAAGGCCATCCTGCACGCGGCGAGCACGCTTATCGACCGGAACAAACACCGCAAGAAGAAGACGCTCACGACCGGCAACCCGCAGGGCGAGACGGTCAAGGTGCTGAACTTCAACACCGGGCTGGAGGAGGCCGAGGGCGTCGTCGAGCGGATCAAGAAGACCGTCGCGGAGGGCAAGTTCAGGTACCGGGACTTCGCCATCTTCACGCGGATCAACGCCCTGACGCGGACGCTGGAGTCGGCGTTCGTCAAGCACGGCGTCCCGTTCCAGATCGTGAAGGGACTGGCGTTCTTCGAGCGGAAGGAAAACAAGGACGTGCTCGCCTACCTCCGGCTGCTCGTCAACCCTAACGACACGGTGTCGTTCCTCCGGGCGGTCAACGAGCCGGCCCGCGGCGTCGGCAAGACGAGCCTCGACCGGCTCGTCGGCTACGCCGAGCGGAACGAGATCAGCCTCATGGACGCGGCCGGGATGGTGGCGAAGATCCCGGAGATCAAGGGCAAGGCCGCCACCGGCGTCCGCGATTTCTACCGGATGATCGCCGAGCTGCGGACGCAGCTCGAACACCCGCCGCACGACCTGATCGCGATGGTCCTCGACAAGTCCGGCTACCGGAAGATGCTCCAGGAATCGACCGACGAGGAGGACGCCGACCGCCTGGCGAACATCGAGGAACTCGTCACCGCGGCGAAACAGTTCTACGACGAGGACAACTCGCGGACGCTTTCGGACTTCCTGGAGCAGATCACCCTCGCGTCCGACGTGGACGGGTGGGACGAGGCGGCCGACCACGTTTCCGTCATGACGCTGCACGCGGCGAAGGGGCTGGAGTTCCCGGTCGTGTACATGATCGCGACGGAGCAGGGGTTGCTCCCGCACGAACGGAGCCTGGCGAAGGACGACGACGTGGAGGAGGAACGGCGGCTCTGCTTCGTCGGCATGACGCGGGCGATGCGGGAGCTGTACCTCTGCCACGCCCGGCTGCGGGAGTTCCGCGGGCAGGCGATGTATCAGGTTCCGAGCATGTTTTTGGACGAACTGCCGGCGGATGTGGAGCGGATCGAGATTTCGCAGGAGCGGAACTTCGCCCGCAACGCCATCGACGAGTGGCGGGAGCGGGCCGGCTACTCCGGCGGCAGTGGCGTCCCCGGCCCCGGCGGGCTGCCGCGGAAGATGGAGCCGTACAAGCCGAGCGTCGGCGCGGGGGATTCCAGCGAGTTCATGGTCGGCGCGGTCGTGCAGCACGACGAGTACGGCATCGGGCAGATCACGGACCTGAGCGGCTTCGGGGCGCTGCGGCGGGTGAAGGTGCGATTTCCGGCCGCCGGGGAGAAGACTTTTGTCGCGGACAAGGTCAAGATGAAGGTGGTAAAACGGAAGTGAACAACGAACTGGTTCGTACAACGAGAGCAATTCATTAGGAGTTCGCCATGTTCACGCTGTCCGCCTTCGCCGATGAAATCTCGCCGGACCCCCGCGAACAGATCGCCGTCCTGAAGGCGGCCAACGTCCGGTACATCGAGTTCCGGTCGATCTACAAGACGAACGTCCTCGCCCTGTCCGACGAGCAGATCGGCAAGTTCAAGACACTCATCGACGGCGAAGGCATCATGCTCTCGGCCATCGGGTCGCCGGTCGGGAAGGTGGCGATCGACGCGCCGTTCGAGCCGCACCTCGACAAGTTCAAGCGGGCAATGGAGCTGGCCCACCGGCTGGCGACGCCGAACATCCGCGTGTTCAGCTACTACCCGCCGGCCGACAAGCCGTTCGACGGGAACTGGACGCCGTACCGCGAGGAAGTCATCCGGCGGATGCGCGTGAAGGCCGAGCTAGCAGCGAAGGAGAAGATCAAGCTATTCCACGAGAACGAGCACAAGATTTTCGGCGACTCACCGGAGCGGGTGGCCGACTTGATGAAGTCGGTCAATCACCCGTCGCTACGGCAGGCCTACGACGCGGCGAACTGGGTATTCTGCGGATACGACCCGATCCAGGGGTGGGAACTGACGAAGAAGTACGTCGAGCACTTCCACATCAAGGACTGGAAGGGGAGTGGCGAGCACGAGCACACCGGCCGCATCCCCGGCACGGGCGACGGGCAAATCGCGCACAGTATCAAGGACGCGGTGGAGCACGGGTACGACGGGTTCGCGGTGATGGAACCGCACCTCCGCGGCGGCGGGCCGACCGGCGGCATCACCGGCCCGGACCTGTTCCCACTCGCGGTCGAGGCGTTCCGCCACATCCTGCACGCATGTGGCGGGGCGGAGAGACACTAAGCCGGCAGGCCCGTAGGTCGGGCTTTCCAGCCTGCCGTTGCGATCCGTCAGGCTGGAAAGCCCGGCCTACGGGGTCACTTCTTGCAGTAGCTCAGGGCCAACAGCGCGAACGCCGTCGCCAACTCCGGCAGCGTCTCCAGGAACGCGCGGTTGTCGTTCGCCCAACTGCCGTCGGCTTTCTGCTTGCCCTTGAGCGTCGTGAACAGTTCGTTCCGCCAGTCGTGCTTGACGCCCTTCGCGTCCTCGAACGACTCCTCGCCGAGTGCGTCCATCGCCTTCGCGAAAACATGGTAGTAGTAGAACAGCCCGGCCGTGCCCATGCCGGGGTTCTCCTTCAACGTGTAGTGCCGCTTCACCCACGCCACGGCCGCTTTTACGCGGGCGTCTTCCTTGCTGACGCCGGCGTACAGGAAGCTCTTCAGGCCGGCGTAGGTCATGCCCCCCTCGCTGCGGAGGCCGCCGGTCGCCGACCGCTTGTCGCTCTTCGGGTCGTTCGCCGCGGACATGTTGTAGATGAACCCGCCCCGGTCCTCATCGCCGGCCTTCTTCGCGAACTCCTGGTCGTTGAACTCGCCGGGCAGGTTCTGGCTGCGAGACAGGAACGTCACCGCCCGCTTCACGGCCGGGTCGTCCTTGCCGGCCCCCCCGGCGACCAGCGCTTCGAGGAAGAAGTGCGTGTTCGACAGGTCCGCCCCGCCGCCGCGACCGCCTTTCTTGTCGTACCCGGCCCCGCCGAATTTCGCGTCCGACTCGGCCACGTCCCCGCCCTCGCCGTACTGCAGCGACCGCAAGAACTTCGTCGCCCCGGCGATCACGGCGTCGTACTTCTTGTCCGCGTTCGCGTCCTTGAACGCCATCACCGCCAGCGACGTTGTGTAGTTCGCCAGCCCCTGGTCATAGACGCCGCCGTCCTTCTTCACGGCCTTTTCGAGGTACGCCAGACCCTTCTCCACGACCGGGTCGGTGTTCGGCTTCCCGCACCGGATCAGGGCGGCGACGGCCAGCGCCGTCACCCCCGGCTCGCCGGACCGGGGCGGGCCGAAGTTACCCTCGTCCTTCTGCTTCGACTTGAGGAACGCGTACCCCTTGTCGATGACGGCTTGCAGTTCCTTCGGGTCGGCGGCCGCAAACAGCGTCGGCCGGTGGCTCAAAATCGCGGCCGAGGCGAACAGGAAGGCGCGGCGGGTAAGTCGGGTTTCGGACATGTCGCAGCTCCGGATCGAGGTCGGGTCGGGTTCATCTTACAACTGACGTGCCGGGCGGACGTATTCGCGAAATCGTTGGCCCCGGAAGCGGGAGAACCGCGAGGACCGTCTTAACCGTGCAGGCCGTGACCACCCGTGGCGAGGGCGTGACCGCGCAAGTAATCCGCCCGGCCCGCGCTTGTAGTCGGGACCGGTTTGGGAATATAATCTTGCAGGAAGGTTTTCTACCCGTTGAGGTTAGCGAGCCTGTGAACCACCGCCCGCGATTGCTGTTGATCGGCCCGACGCCGCCCGCCATGGGCGCGGTGGTCGCGCACGCCGACGTTACCGCCGCCGTCAGCCCGACGGACGCGGCCGAGCGGCTCCGCGGCGGCACGTTCGACGGCGTCATCGCGTCGGCCACGCTCACCAGCGAACTCATCGACCGCTACCGCCGCGACGAGATCATCCTCGGCAACATCGACCAGGGCATCGCCGCCCTCGACACGACCGGCCGGGTGACGTGGGCGAACGTCGTCCTCCGCGGGTGGTGTGCGAAGAACCCGGTCGGCCAGCAACTCCTCGACGCCTTGAATTTCTCCGCTTCGCCGAACTCCTCGATTCTGCTCGCCAGCGACGTGTCGAACCCGCTCCAGTCGGCGGCCGGCGGGAAGTCCGTCACGTTCCGCATCCACCGGCAGGAACCCGCGGCCCAGGCGTACCTGGACACCCGCATCCGCCCCGTGTTCGCGGCCGACGGCTCGGTCCTGCAACTGATCGCGATCCTCCAGAACGTCACGGCGGAAGTCGAGCAGCAGCGGAAACTGAACGCACTGCACACGGCGGGCCGCGAACTCTCCGCCCTGGAGCCGGACCTGCTCGCCGAGATGACCGTGCCGACGCGTGTGGAGTTGCTCAAGAAGAACATCCGCAAGCACGTCCACGACCTGCTGCGATACGAGACGATTGAGGTTCGGCTGCTCGACAAGCGGACGGGCGAGCTGAAGCCGCTGCTCGAAGACGGCATGACGGAGGAGGCCGCCCACCGCCGCCTCTTCGCCCGGCCGGACGGCAACGGTGTCACCGGCCACGTCGCGTTCACCGGCGACAGCTACCTCTGTCCGGACACGTCGAACGACCCCTACTACCTGGAAGGGGCGAAGGGGGCGAAAAGCTCGCTGACCGTGCCGCTGAAATTCGCCGACGAGGTGATCGGCACGCTGAACGTCGAGAGCCACAAGACGAACGCCTTCGGCCCGGAAGACCTCAAGTTTACCGAACTCTTCAGCCGCGAAATCGCCGACGCGCTGAACACGCTCGACCTCCTCACCGCCCAACAGTCCTGCACCATCTCGCAGTCCATCGAAGCCGTCAACAAGGAACTCGCACTGCCGGTGGACGAGGTGCTGGCCGGGGCCGCCCTCCTGTACGCCCGGCTGCACGCCGCCGACCCGGACGCGGCGGCGCACCTGCGGCGGATCATGCAGAACGCCCGGCAGATGAAGGAGTGCGTCCACAAGATCGGCCGCGACATGATGGTCGGGACCGGGGCGGACGACGCCAGCCCGCTCGTCGGCAAGCGGGTGCTCGTCGTCGAGCAGGACGGCCAGTTCCGCAAGCAGGCCCACCTGATGCTCGGCCGCCTCGGCGCGGAGGTCGAAACCGTGGGCACGGCGGCGGAAGGGTTGGCGCTCGTCAACGACGTGAGTTACGACGCGGTGTTGCAGGAAATTCGGCCGAAGGACATGAGCGGGTACGAGGCGTTCCGCCGGTTCCGGGTGGCCATGCCGACGTGCCGGGTGGCGTTCACGACCGGGTTCGGGTACGACGCCCAGCACAGCATCGTGAAGGCCCGGCAAGACGGGCTACAGCACGTCATCTTCAAGCCGTTCCGGGCGGAGCAGGTCGTCGGCGCGGTGAACGCCCCGCAGCCGCCCGCCCCGACCGCTCAACCCGTCTCGGCGGCGAGCTGAACGTGACCCTTCGCGATCTCGTCATTCCCACAGTTCTGTTGCTTTGTGCCTTCGCGTGGGTTGGTCACGCCTGCTTTTGGACGTTCTGGCTGAACCACTTCTACGGCCGTCCCATCACCAAGAAGTTTCTCAAACCGTGGCGGCTGTTCACCGGCGTCGTGATCGCTTCCGCCCCACTCATCTTGGCTTCCGCATTCCGGATGGACTTCATCAACTACGATTGGGAGCTGGTCAACGGCTTGTGGGGACGGTTCGTCCTCGCGTACACGGCGCTCGTTTGCCTACCTCTTGGTCTAATCATCTTCCCGATCATCACCATCGCCCGCCAGCTTCGGCGCAACCCCAGGTCCGTGCTTCGCGAATCGACCCGCACGCTCGACCTCTGGCCGGAACTCGGCGAGAAGCTCGTCGGCGAGGGGAAGTGGCACAAGCTCACGAAGCTGCCGGGTAACGGCGTGTTCCGCGTGGACTTCACGGACCTGACGCTCGCCCCCCGCGACCTGCCGCCGGAGTGGGACGACCTCACGATCCTGCTGCTCAGCGACCTGCACTTCCACGGCTCGCCGTCGCAGGCGTTCTTCCACCGCGTCATCGACGAGATCGAGCGCGAGGGGCCGGCCGACCTCGTGGTCCTAGCCGGGGACTACGTGGACACGGATACGCACCACGAATGGATCGCGCCGATCCTCGGCCGGTTGAAGTGGAAGGAACACGCATTCGCCATCCTCGGCAACCACGACGACTACCACGACGCGCAGTTGGTGCGGGACGGGCTGGCGAACGCCGGGTTTCGCGTACTGTCGAGCCGCCCCGAAGGGGTGACGATCCGCGGCAGGCCGTGCGTTGTCGTCGGCCACGAGGGCCCCTGGTTTCCGCCCCCGCAACCGGTGTGGAAGGACTTCCCGCCGGACGTGTTTAAGTTGTGCGTCAGCCACACGCCGGACAACTTCTACTGGGGCCAAGAGAACCGCATCAACCTGATGCTCTGCGGCCACGTCCACGGCGGGCAGATTCGCGTGCCGGTCGTCGGCTCGATCTTCGTGCCGAGCGTCTACAGCCGCCGGTTCGACATGGGCGTGTTCGAGGAGAACGGCACGCTCATGGTCATCGGCCGCGGGCTGAGCGGGAAGGAACCGCTGCGGTTCCGGTGCAACCCGCAGGTGATCCGCATCACCCTGAAATCGAAGCCGCCGGCCGACGTGATTACTTCGAGCCGGTGATGCGAACCTTGTTGCTACTCGTGGTCCTTGCCGCCGGGTGTTCGTCCCCATCGCCCCCGTTCGCGCCGATGGCCGTGGAAAAACCGGGGCTGCACAACGTCTATCGCGTGACCGACCGCGCCTTCAGTGGCAGCTCCCCGGAAGGCGACGACGGCTTCCGCTCACTCACCGACCTCGGCGTAAAGACGGTCGTGTCCGTGGACGGGGCCGTGCCCGACATCCTCGCCGCGAAGAAGCACGGCCTTCGGTACGTCCACCTGCCTATCGGCTACGAAGGGATGTCGGAATCGCGAGTGGTCGAACTCGCCAAGGCGATCCGCGACCTACCGGGGCCGGTGTACGTCCACTGCCACCACGGCAAGCACCGCGGCCCTGCCGCGACCGTCGCCGCCATCCGCGCCCTCGATTCGCGCTGTTCCGCGGTGCAACTGACGCAGTTTCTGAAGGACGCCGGCACGGACCCGAAATACGCCGGGCTGTACGCCCTCGCGGAGCTGCCGCCGCCGAACCTCGACGACAAGCCGGTCGCGTTCCGCGAAACGGCCAACGTTCCCGACCTGACGAAGCGGATGGTCGAACTCGACGAGACGTGGGACCGGTTGAAGAAGTCGCCGATTGAGAAGGACGCGGTGCTGTTCGTCGAACATTACCGGGAACTCGGCCGCGCGACCTCCGACCGGAACGAGGACTTTCGCAAGTTCCTCGACGACGGGTTGGCTTCCGCCGAGAAGTTGGAAGCGACGGTCCGTGGCAAGCGCGATCCGAAGGACGAGATCGCGAAATCGGCGGCCGTCTGCACGCTATGCCACGCGAAGTTCCGCGACAAACAGTAGCTTCTTGTAGAACCCAGAGCGGAAGCGACGGGGTGTGGGCGCTGGTCCCACACCCCGTCGCTTCCGCTCTGGGTTCTACAAGACTTTGTATCCTCACACTCATGAACCTCCCGCGACTGCTCATCACGCTCGGCGACGTGGCCGGCATAGGCCCGGAGATCGTCGCGAAGGCGTGGCCCGAACTCGGCCGGTACTGTCGGCCCGTCGTCATCGGCGACCCGGCCCGGCTGCCGCCCGGCATCCCGTGCACGAACCCGTCGGCGGCCGACCTTTCCCGCGTGCCCCTCGGCGTCGTCACGGCGGAGGCGGGGCGGGCCGCGTATGACTGGCTGATCTACGCCATCGACGAGTGCCTCGCGGGGCGGGCCGACGGCATCGTCACGTGCCCGCTGCACAAGGAAGGGTTGCACGCGGCCGGGATCGACTACCCCGGCCACACGGAAATCCTCGCCGACCGCACCGGAGCCACGTCCTTCGCGATGCTGCTGTACGACGACGAGTTGCCGCTCGCCGTGGCCCACGTCACGCTGCACCGCGCCCTGCGGACGATCTTCGACCACATCACAGCCGAAACCGTACTCGACAAGATTCGGCTGCTCCACAAGATCATCCCGCAACTTCTCGACCGCCCGGCCCGGATCGGCGTCGCCGCGATGAACCCGCACGCCAGCGACGGCGGCCTCTTCGGCGACGAGGAAGCCACGGTCATCGCGCCCGCCGTTGCGGCGGCCCGCGTGGAAAGGATCGACGCCGTCGGCCCCATCGCGTCGGACGCGATCTTCCTGCCGCACAACCGGGCGAAGTTCGACGGCGTCGTGGCGATGTACCACGACCAGGGGCACATCGCGATGAAGCTCCTCGGCGGCCGGCGGGCGGTGAACGTCTCGGCCGGGCTGCCGATCGTCCGCACGAGCGTGGCCCACGGCACGGCCTACGACATCGCCGGAAAGGGCGTGGCGGACGCGAGCAGCCTGATTTCGGCCGTGTGCGTGGCGGCGAAACTCGCGGCCGCTAAACTGTCGTCACCATCCGCGTGAGGCCCGTCATGCCGCGCTACGACGACGACGACGACGATGACGACCGCCCGCGAAGGAGTCGCCGACGGGACGACGATGATGATTACGACGACCGCCCGCGGTCCCGCCGGTCGCGCGACGATGACGATTACGAGGACAGGCGGCCGTCCCGCCGCCGGCGGGATGACGATGATGACGACGACTACGACCGCCCGCGCCGCCGTCGCCGTCGCGAGCCGGAAGGCAATCCCGCGGCCGGCACGAGCCTGACGCTCGGGCTATTGTCGATCCTGCTGAACGTCATCACCGGCATCCCGGCAATTATCTTCGGCGTCATGGGCATTCAGAAGGCCGGCCGGACCGGCGACGGGAAGGGGATGGCCGTCGCCGGGATCGCCTCGGCCGTTGTCGGCTGTATCATCTCCGGCGTTGGCATCTACTTCTTCTGGAACATGCGAACCGAGCGACAGGTCGAAAACAGGGCGAACAACAACGTCCGGCAGATCGGCCTCGCGTTCCACAACCACAACGACGCGATGGGCCGCCTCCCGGCGGCTTACACGACGCCGCCCGAAATCCGGCTGTTCAACAACCAGCCCGTGCCGATGGCCCAACGGCTCACGTCTTGGCGGACGAACCTTTTGCCTTACGTCGAACAGGACCAACTCTTCCGTCGTTACAACCAACGGGAGCCGTGGAACGGGCCGACCAACTCGACCGTCACGAGCGCCGTCGTTCCGGCGTACCTCTCCGGCCCGGAGCAGACGCATCAGACGCGGTTCTGCGTGTTCACAGGCATGGGCACGCCGTTCCGGCACGGGCAGCCGATGATCGCCATCCACGGGTTCGCGGACGGCACGTCGAACACCATCCTGATGACCGAGAGCGCGGAGCCGCGGCCGTGGGGCGAGCCGGCGGACATGGAGGTGCAACCGTTCGGCCCGATGCCTGTGCTCGGCGACCCGGCCAAGCCGACGCTCCTCGTGTTGATGGCCGACGGCTCCGTGCGGGTCACGCGGAAAAACATCGACGAGCGGACGCTCCGCCTGCTTGTCGACCCGGCGGACGGGCAGATGCCGCCGCAGGATTGGTGACGGCCGCGGCCTTTTGTAAACCATGTCCATGCTCTTTGACACGCTCACCATCGTCGGCGTCGGGCTGCTCGGCGGGTCGCTCGGCCTCGCCGCCAAGCGGCGGGGCCTCGTCCGGCACGTCGTCGGCGTCGGCCGGGACGCCGCCCGACTCGCCGACGCGAAGGCCGCCGGGGCCATCGACGTTGTCGCGACCGACTTGGTGAATGGCACGGCGAACGCCGACCTCGTCGTCGTCTGCACGCCGGTGGACCTGATTCCGAAGCAAGTCCTCGAAATCGCTGAAACAGCGAAGCACGGTTGCCTCGTCACGGACGTGGGTAGCACGAAGCAGGAGATCGTCGCCGCGCTCGCCGGGAAGCTGCCGGGCCGCGTGCGGTTCGTCGGCAGCCACCCGATGGCCGGGTCCGAGAAGAAGGGGTCGGCTCACGCCGTCGCCGACCTGTTCGAGAACCGCGTCACGATCCTCACGCCGACGGCCGACACGGACCCGTCGGCCGTCGAGAAGGTTCAACAGTTCTGGAAGGCCGTCGGCTGTCGCGTGATGACGATGACGCCGGCGGAACACGACCGAGCCGTCGCGTTCGTCAGCCACCTGCCGCACATTGTCGCCGCGGCGCTCGCCGGGTCGGTCGATCCGGCGCTGCTATCGGTGTCCGCCGGCGGGTTCCGCGACACGACTCGGATCGCCGCGGCGTCGGCCGCCATTTGGGAGCCGATCTTTCGCACGAATCGCGAGCAGGTGCTGGCCGCGTGCGAGGCGTTCGCCGCCCGGTTCGAGGCGTTCCGCACGCTCCTCGCCGCGGACGACGGCCCCGGCCTGATCCACTGGTTGAACGAAGGGAAACGGGTGCGCGATGCTCTGGGAAGTTGAAATCCGGCCGCTCGGCCGCGACGCGGAACGGGAGCGGGTGTGCGACGAGTTCGACCTGCTGACGCACGGCAGTCGGGGCGGCGACCTCGTGTCCGCGTCCAGCCGCGGCTACTTGCTGGAAGGCGACCTGGCCGCGCCGGACGTGGCGAAGCTGTGCAACGTGCTGCTGCACGACCCGCTCGTCGAGGGCGTGAAAGTGTCGCCGCTCGGCACGCAGCTCGACGACCCGGCGTTCACCGTGTTGCTCAAGCCCGGCGTCATGGACCCGGTGACGGAGAGCGTGGTGAAGGCGGCCCGCGACATCGGCGTGACGGTGAGCGAGGTCCGCACGTTCCGCCGGTACTATTCCCACGACGGCATCCCGTCGGCCGACCGCGACACGCTCGTCCGGAAGGTGCTGGCGAACGACGCCATCGAGCAGGTCGTGACCGGCCCGGTGAAGGCCGACCACCTCGCCATCGGCAAGCCGTACACGTTCAAGCTCGTTACCGTGCCGCTGCGGTCGCTCGACGACGCCGGGCTGATGAAGGTCAGCAAGGACGGCCAACTCGCGCTCACGCTCGACGAGATGCACACCATCCAGGAACACTTCCGGAAGCTGGACCGCGACCCGACCGACTGCGAACTCGAAACCGTGGCGCAAACGTGGTCCGAGCACTGCTCGCACAAGACGCTCAAGGGCCGCATCGCGTACACGGAAACGATTGACGGCAAGGCCCGCACGACGACCTACCAGAACATGCTGAAGGAGACGATCTTCGCGGCCACGCAAGCGATCCGCAAGCGGCTCGGCGCGGACGACTGGTGCGTCAGCGTCTTCTCGGACAACGCCGGGGTCGTGAAGTTCGACGACAATTTCCACGCCTGTATCAAGGTCGAGACGCACAACCGCCCGAGCGCGATCGAACCCTACGGTGGGGCGAACACCGGCCTCGGTGGGGTCATCCGCGACGTGCTTGGCACGGCCCTCGGCGGGAAGCCGATTTGCAACACGGACGTATTTTGCTTCGCCCCGCCGGACTTCGCGGCGGAGGACCTGCCGCCCGGCGTGCTGCACCCCCGCCGCGTGATGCACGGCGTCGTCGCCGGCGTCCGCGACTACGGCAACCGCATGGGCATCCCGACCGTCAACGGGTCGGTCTACTTTGATGACCGCTACCTCGCGAACCCGCTCGTCTTCTGCGGCACCGTCGGCCTCATCCCGGTCGGCAAGGAGACGAAGGAAGTGCGGCCCGGCGACCTGATCGTCGCCGTCGGCGGCCGGACCGGGCGGGACGGCATCCACGGCGCGACGTTCTCGTCCGAAGGCTTGACCGAACAGTCCGAGAAGATCAGCGGCGGGGCCGTGCAGATCGGCAACGCCATCGCGGAGAAGAAGGTCCTCGACGTGATCCTCCAAGCCCGCGACCGCGGCCTCTACACGGCCATCACGGATTGCGGCGCGGGCGGGTTCAGCTCCGCCGTCGGCGAGATGGGCGCGGACCTGGGGGCGCGGGTGGAACTGGAGAACGCCCCGCTCAAGTACGACGGGCTAAGTTACACCGAAATTTGGATCAGCGAGTCGCAGGAGCGGATGGTCCTGTCCGTGCCGCCGGAGAAGTGGGAGCAGCTCCGCAAGCTCTGCGCCAGCGAGGACGTGGAGGCCGCCATCCTCGGCACGTTCGAGGCGACCGGGCAACTGCGTCTCACGTACCGCGGGCAGACGGTGGCGGACGTGTCGATGCACTTCCTGCACGACGGCCGGCCGGACACGGTCCGCACGGCAGAATGGACGAAGCCGCCGACCGTGCCGACGCCGGCGACGAAACCGCTCAATCCGCAGGACGCGCTCAAGGCGATCCTCGGCTCGTACTCCGTCTGCTCGAAGGAGTGGGTGATCCGTCAGTACGACCACGAGGTGCAGGGCGGCAGCGTGGTGAAGCCGCTCGTCGGGCAGGTGGAAGACGGCCCGTCGGACGCGGCGGTCGTCGCCCCGGTCCTCGGTTCGACCGTCGGCCTCGCCGTCGGCAACGGCCTCAACCCGCGGTACGCCGACCTCGACCCGTGGGCGGCGGCCGCGGCCGCCATCGACGAGGCGGTGCGGAACGTCGTCGCCGTCGGCGGCGACCCGGCCCGCACGGCGATCCTCGACAACTTCTGCTGGGGCAACGTCACCGACCCGCAGATGCTCGGCGCGCTGGTTCGCACGTCGGAAGCCTGTCGAGAAGTCGCGCTCGCCTACGGCACCCCGTTCGTCAGCGGCAAGGACAGCCTGAACAACGAGTACAAGTCGGCGAACAAACGGATCAGCATCCCGCACACGCTGCTCGTGTCGTCGCTCGCCCGCGTCGCCGACGTGACGAAGTGCGTGACGATGGACCTGAAGGAGCCGGGCAACGACCTGTACGTCGTCGGCGTGACGCGGAACGAACTCGGCGGGTCGCACTACCACCTCGTCACCGGCGCGGGCGGCGGAACGCCGCCGTGCCCGGACCTGGCGCAGGCCCCGAAGGTCTTCGCGGCGGTTCACGCGGCGATCGCGTCCGGCCTGGTGCGGGCGTGCCACGACCTGAGCGAGGGCGGCCTCGCGGTGGCCGTCGCGGAGATGGCGTTCGCCGGCGGCGTGGGGGCGGACGTGTCGGGATTGAAGGAACTGCCCACCAACGAACCGTTGGCCGACGACGTAAAGCTCTTCAGCGAATCGACGACGCGGTTCGTGATCGAGGCGAAGCCGGAGTTCCGTGAGCGGCTGGCCCAGGTCTTCGCCGGCCTCCCGTTCGCGAACGTCGGCAAGACCGTCGCGGAGCCGCGGTTGCGGATCGCGTCGTCCGCCGGAGAGTGGCTCGTGTGGGCGAAGCTCTCGGAACTCAAGGAAGCGTGGCAAAAGCCGCTACGGTGGTAAATCGCAGCATCCGGTCGGCGAACAACACCCAGACTTCCGAAGTCCGGCTTCGACTTCGGAAGTCGATCCCGCGCGGGGGCGTACCTCCCATCCCCGGCGTGCCGGTCCCGCCTCGACTTCCGAAGTCGAAGCCGGACTTCGGAAGTCGGGATCTGCTAACACCCCTCGCTCGATCCGGTTGTTAAAATGTGACGTACCCGCCCGTCCTGCCGAGGCCGACCGATGACCGCCACCCGTATCTTCCTGTTCGGCGTCCTCGCCCTGCTGTTCGCCGCCCCCGCCGTCCCCGGTGCGGACGACAAGGAGTTCGTCACGAAGGTCAACCGCGCCATCGACAAGGGGAAGAAGTACCTCTTCGAGCGGGAGGCCGGCAAAGGGAACTGGGAGGGGCTGCTCCTCGAAACGCTCGGCGACCAGGTCGGCGGGCAGAGCGCGCTCGCCACGCTCGCCCTCTTGAACTGCGGCGTCCCGCCCGAAGACAAGGTCATGCAGCGGGCGCTCGAGTACCTCCGCAAGCTGGAGCCGAAGAAGACCTACGTGGTCGCGCTGACGACGATGGCGTTCGCCGAGGCCCGGCAGCCGAAGGACCTGGACCGGATCAAGCGGAACGCCGACTGGCTGTTGGCGAATAGCATCCGCGAGGGGGGGAAGCTCCAGGGGTGGAGCTACCCGATGAATCCGATCCCGGATGCGTCGAACACGCAGTACGCGCTGCTCGGCCTGTACGCGGCGAAGCAGGCGGGGGTGAAGATCGAGGACAAGCACTGGGCCGACATCCGCGAGCTGTACCTCCGCATCCAGAAGCCGGACGGCCACTGGACCTACGACTATACCCGCGGGTTCGGGGCGCTCGGCGGGCCGAGCTTCACCATGACCACGGCCGGCGTGTGCGGGCTGCTCATCGCCGGGATGGGGCTGAGCGAGAGCCAACAGAAGCTCGACGAGGCGACCGGCGTGGCCGCGAACTGCGGCGTGTACGCCACGAACGGCCCGGTCCAGAAAGGGATGAAGTGGATCGCCGACCGGTTCTCGTTCGAGACCGCCCCCGGCCTGAAGTCGGCGTTTTACAACATCTACGGCATCGAGCGGCTCGGCCGCATCTCCGGCCAGCGGTTCATCGGAAAGTACGACTGGTACCGCGAGGGGTGCGACCACCTGACCCGCATCCAGAACGGCGACGGCTCCTGGAAGGGCGACGGCCGCGCGGCCGACACGTTCCCGACCATCGCCACCAGCTTCTCCCTCTTGTTCCTGTCGAAGGGCCGCACGCCGATCCTGTTGACGAAACTCGCCTACGAGACCGGGATCGGGGAGCCGCGGGAGGTCGTCGGGTGGAACCGCAAGCAGAACGACGCCCGCAACTTGACGGAGTTCGCAAGCCGCGAGCTGTTCAACGGCCTCCCGCTGGCGTGGCAGGTGTACGACGCCCGCAAGGTCGAACTCACCGGCGAGCGGCTCAAGGGCGAGGTCGAGGGGCTGCTCGCGTGCCCGGTCGTCTACTTCAACGGGCACACGCGGCCGAACCTGACCGGCTCGCAGAAGGACCTGCTCAAGCAGTACATCGACGAGGGCGGGTTCCTGTTCGCGGAAGCCTGCTGCGGCAGCGAGGAGTTCACCCGCGAGTTCCGGGCGCTCATGAAGGAGCTGTTCCCGGCGAACCAGCTCGTGCCGATGCCGCCGGAGCACCCGGTCTGGCGGGCGTTCTTCAACGTCTCCCCGGCCGACATCCCCGGCGTCGAGGTGATGGAGCGGGGGTGCAAGACCGTCGTGGTCCTCGCGACGAAGCCGCTGGCCGGGTACTGGGAGGAGAGCCGGTTCATGGTGTCGAAGGGCACGCCGGCCACGAACAAGGGGCAACGGGCGTACCAGTTCGCCGGGAACGTGATCGCCTACGCGACCGGGATGCAACCGCCGGAGCAGCGGGGCACGAAGGTGGCCATCGCGAAATCCGAGAAGGACCTCAGCCCGCCGCGCGGGGCGCTGAAGCCGGCGCAGCTGTTCGTCCAGGGCGACCCCCCGCCGGCCCCGGCCGCGATGCGGAACCTGATGGACCACGTCAAGACCACCACGGGCGTGGACACCATCCTCGATAAGCAGCTCGTCCGGCCGAACGACGCGGAACTGGACAAGTACAAGTTCATCTACCTGCACGGCCGGAAGCCGATCTCGCTGTCCGCGGCGGACGTGCTGAACATCCAGGCCACATTGGAAACCGGCGGGTTGTTGTTCGCCGACTCCGCGTGCGGGAAGCCTGAGTTCGACAAATCGTTCCGCGAGTTGATGGCGACGATGTACCCGGACCGGAAGCTGGAGGTTATCCCGTTGGACGATGAGTTCTACTATTCCGGCGACAAGAAGAGCGGCGTACAAATCAAGACGGTCCAGCGCCGCGAGAAGGCCGACGGCAGCGGGGCGGACGGCGGGTTCAAGGAGCTGCCGCCGCACCTGGAGGGGATCAAGATCGACGGCCGGTGGGTGGTCGTGTACAGCAAGTTCGACATCGGCTGCGCGCTGGAGCGGCACAAATCGACCGACTGCCTGGGTCACTCGCCGGACAGCGCGCTGAAGCTCGGCACGGCGGCGGTGCTGTACTCGCTGAAGCGATAACTCATTTTGGAACCCGGAGCGTGAGCGACGGGGTGTCTCGCGCGAGACACCCCGTCGCTCACGCTCCGGGTTCCACAAGAAGGGGGATCGTCGTTTCGGTACAACAGTCGGCAACTCTGGGGGGCCGTGTCGTGTTCGTCTCGAACCCCGCCGAACTCGAACGCCGCCTCCGCGACCGCGTGCCGACTCTGCACTTCGTCTCCGAGAGGCGGCTGACCCGCATTCTGCGAACGCTCATCGACGGCGGCGCGCGGCTGCCGATGAACGCATGGCTCCCCGTCTGGCTCGACCCGACGGACGCCGCCCGATTCGACATTCCAAATGCCGCCGCCGGCTCACCCGTCTTGTTGTTGACGACGCCCGACGACCGCCTCCTGCACGGCTACGACGACGCCACCGTGCTTGCGATGTATCAGCGCCTCGTAGACGCGGCCGAACCCGCGCGACTCCTGCGCGATCAAATGCACTGGCCGGACGCGGAACTCGACCGGCGGTTCCGGACGCTGCCGGAACCCGTCCGCCGCGAGGTCCGGTTCGTGCTCGCGGCCGAGTACCGGCTTCCGGAGAACGCGACCGACGCGGAGGCGTGCCGGGCGTTCATCCCGACGTACCTCGAACTGCTCGCGAACCGGCCCGACGCGGTCGGCGATTACTTCCCCCTGTTGCACGCAAAGAACATTTCGACGGACGCGCTCCTCGACGCGTTCACGCGACCGCCCGCGAAACAAGCCGCCCACCACCCGGAGCCGTCACATCAACCGTCGGTCGATTCACCCGCGGGACCCGTCGGCGACCACCGGAATCGCGTCCGCGCGGCCATCGAATACTACCGCCGTCCGGAAGACCGCACGCTCGCGGTCGGCATCCTCCGCGACGGACTGGGCCACGACCTGGCGCGCGTCCTCGAATGGGACGATTGCCGACGCGACCGCTGGAAGGCCGCCCTCGCATCGCTGCTCCCGCACACGACCGGGGCGGCGTGGACGCCCGCGACGAAAGCGCTCTACGAACTCCAGAAGCTAACGCACGACCTGAGCCGCCCGCTGTACGCCGTCGCCCCGTTCGAGTGGGTGCGGTCGCTCGGCAAGAAACCCGTCCGCCAGCCGCTCGACAAGGGCCGCGACGTGATCTTGCTACGGCATCTCGCGAAGGCCGAGAAGCGGCTGGAGCGCGTGCCCTTGTCCGAGTCGGAACGGCACGAGGCGGGTGACTTGTTCCGCCACGAGCGGCACGCGGCCGAGGGCCGGATTCGGCGGACGCTCGAACCAATCCTCACGGCCGCAATCACGCGGGCCGGGCTAGTCCCGACGAGCCGCGTCGAGACGATCGCCCGCGACAAGCTCGTCGCCGAGCTGATCGAGGTCGTCTTCGCCCGCGGGTTCTTCCGCCTGTCCGACCTGCGGGACGCCATCGCCCGCAACCAGTTGAAGCTGCCGGACGTGGCCGGCCCGCGCGAGCTGTGGGCCGGCGACGCGCTCTTGAAGGCGGACAAGCTGCTCGCGGACGAACTGTTCGGCATCTACCAGCGGGGCGAGGTTTACCTCCGCGGCATCCAGCGGATGAGCGCCGCCGGCTTCGGGACGCGAATCGGCCGATGTGTCACGCTGTTCGTGTTGCTGCCGTTCCTCGGTGCGTTCCTCACCCTCGAATTCCTACAGCACGTCCTGCACGGCGTTCAGAACGTCGTCGCCGCCGTGAACGGCACGGAGGCCGGGCACGCCCACGTCGTGACGTGGTGGTCCGTCGCGGTGCTCGGCGGGTTCTTCCTCGGCCTGATCCACTCGCCGCCGTTCCGCCGCGGCGTCTGGCAGGGTTTGAAGTTCGTCGGCTCGGCGCTGCGGACCGTTTTCCTCGACGTTCCCAGGCTCCTCTGGTCGTCGCCGGTCGTCCGGCGGGTCGTGCGGAACCCGGTGACGGTCTTCCTCTGGTACAACTTCGCACTGCCGATTGCCGCCGGGCTGATCGTTGCGGCCGGTGCGATCCTGTACGACCTGTCGCCGTCCTACGCCGTCGTCGTCGGGGCGTGCGCGTTCTTCACGACCGCGATCATCCTGCACTCGCCGCCCGGCCGCCTGCTCTACGAGCGGCTCGCCGAAGCGCTGACGGACACCGGCCGGTTCATCTGGGCGAGCCTCATTCCGGGCTTGATTTCGTGGGTCGTTTGGGCGTTCCGCGAAGTGGCCGACGCCGTCGAGCGCGTCCTCTATTCCGTGGACGAGTGGCTGCGGTTCCGCGAGGGGCAGTCCGAGGGGTCGCTGTGGCTGAAGACCGTGCTCGCGGTCCTCTGGTTCCCGATCGCTTACGTGACGCGGTTCGTCTTCTACCTGCTCGTCGAGCCGCAGGTGAACCCGGTGAAGCACTTCCCGGTCGTCACCGTTTCCCACAAGGTCATCTGGCCGATGGTCCCGCAGCTCTCGGCGCTGTTCGGCGTCTCGAACTGGACGATGGGCATGATCGTCAACGCCGTCCCCGGCATCTTCGGGTTCATCGCGTGGGAGCTAAAGGAGAACTGGCGGCTGTACGCGGCGAACCGGTCGCACACCCTCCGCCCCGTGCCCATCGGCCACCACGGCGAGACGATGCGCGGGCTCCTGCGGCCGGGGTTCCACTCCGGGACAGTCCCGAAGTTGTTCCGCAAGCTCAGGGCGAACCACGAGGAGTCGGTCCCGTCCGACCGGAAGACGCACCAGCTTCACCACGAACTCGACCACGCCCGCGAGGCGATCCGTAAGCTCGTCGAACGGGAACTGCTGCCGCTCGTCGGCACGGGGTCGGTCGGCGTGGTGACAGTCGGCTGTCAGCGGGTGGAGGTTGAAATCGCGAACGGGCCGTCGCCGCTCGTCCTCGGCTGGGAACTCGACGGTGATGAGGTCCGGGGCGAGGTCGTGGACCGCGGCTGGCTGGCGGCCGCCGACGAGAAACGGGTTCTCGCCGCACTCGACGGGTTATGGGCGGTGACGGCGGTACGCGGCCGGCCGGTCGAGTGGAACGAGTGGGTCAAGTTTTGGGAAACGAGTCCGGTTTCTTTGCAGGTTTTCAGGCTGAAAGCCTGAGAGCGCTCAGCCCAGGGCAACGCCTTGGGCGCGGGAGCATGGCCCGGCGGCGGGTAGCCTTGTCGCAGGCTTTCAGCCTGCGGGTGGTTGCGGTCCCACCCAGGGCGGCGTCGCTGCGCTCCATGCCCTGGGCTGACATCTCCCACCCCTTCGGGGTGAAAACCATATCGGGCTACGCAACACCTCGACGCGGTCTATTTCCACTCGGCCGTCTGCCCGGTGCGGAGCGCCTGGTTCGCGAGGTGCGCCGCCGACGCGCCGGACACGCCCGCCTCGGCCGGGGCCGTCGGCGGCTTGCGGCTCTTGATACACTCCAGCCAGTTCGTCAGGTGCAGCAGCTCGCCGTCCGGCTTGTCGTAGAAGTCCGCCCCCCGCGGCCCGGTGCCGAGGATCATTTCCTGCGGCGGAATCTTCTTGTTCTTCTCCGGGATCAGCTCGTACCGCCCGCGGTCGATGTACACCGTCGCGTCCGTGCCGAGGAACTCGATGCGGGCCGCCGTGTGGGCGTTGCTGAACGTCCCCTCGAAGTGCATCTGCACGTCGCCGGGGTAGCTCAAGAGCGTCTGTACCGTGTCGGGCGTCTCCCACACGCCCCGCGCGGTCACGGAATCGCCGAGGCTCACGGCCTTCGTGGGGTGGTCCAGGTTCAGCACCCAGTGCGCCACGTCCACCCAGTGAACCATGAGGTCGGTGAAAATGCCGCCGCCGAAGTCCCAGAACCACCGCCAGTTCCGGAACCGGTACTCGTCGAACTCCTGCTTCTTTGCGTTGCCGAGGAACGTCGGCCAGTCCACCGACTTCGGATCGACGCCGAGCGGGAACCGCTGGACGCGGTTGCTGTTCCGGTTCCAACTCATCCGCACCTTGAGAACCTTCCCGATCTTGCCCGCCTGGATCAGCTCGCGGGCCGCCGCGATGTGCGGCATGCTCCGCTGCTGCGTCCCGACCTGTACGATCCGCTTGTGGTCGTTCTGCGCGGCGATGACGGCCTTGCCCTCGCTCAGGTCGTGCGTCAGCGGCTTCTCGACGTACACGTCCTTCCCCGCCTCGCACGCGGCGACCGTCAGCGGGACGTGCCAGTGGTCCGGCGTCGCGATCAGCACGGCCTGCACGTCCTTGTTCGCGAGCACCTCCTGGTACTTCTTTGTGGTCGCGGCCGCCGGGACGAGCTTCTTCGCCTCGTCGAGTGCCTTGTCCCACACGTCGCACAGCACGGTGACGCTGGCGGAGGGGATCGTCACCAGCGACTTGAGCAAGTGCCGGGCACGGCCGCCGCTGCCGATGACGGCGACGTTGATCGTCTCATTGGCGGCGAACGCCGTCGCCGACGACCCGGCGACGGCGAGGACGCCGGCCGAGGTTTGCAAAAAGCTTCGACGGGAGGGGGACATCGCGGTGACTCCACGGGAGAGGAGGGGTGGAACCCGGAGCGGCAGCGACGGGGTTTCGCCACGCCCACCCCGTCGCTACCGCTCCGGGTTCCACGGGCGTGGGCGTTATGCTACTTCTTGATCGCTTCCACCGCGAGTTTCTGGAACTCCTCGCGCATCACCGATGCGTCGCCGTTCGCGAGGCCGGTGCGGGCGATGAGCAGGATCACGAACAGGTCCTGCTTCGGGTCGATCCAGTACTGCGTGCCGAACGCCCCGCCGTGGCCGAACGTGCCGGCCGACAGCATCGCCGTCACGCCCTTCGGCTCCTTCACCACCGCGAACCCGTACCCGAAGCTCATGCCGTCTACAAAGCCGGTCTTGATATCTCCCGTCTGCGTCTTCGTCATCTCCAGGAAGTTCTTCTCGCTGACGATCCGCGTCGATCCGAGTGCCCCCTTGCCGAGCATCGCCCGGCAGAACGTCGCCAGGTCGCCGGCGCACGAGTACAGCCCGCCGGCCGGGATCGGGTGCTTCGCGTCCTTCGGCAGCTCCAGGATGAGGTTCGACGCCGCGACGAGCTGGCCGTCCTTCTTGTTGTAAATCGCCGCCGTGCGGGCCACCTGCTCGGCGGTCGGGTAGAAGGTCGTGTTCTTCATCCCGAGCGGGTCGAAGACGCGCTTCTGCAGGAACGTGTGGTACGCCTCGCCGGAGACGACCTCGATGACGCGGCCGAGGGTGTCGATGCCGGGGTTGCAGTACGACCACTTCGTCCCCGGCTCGAACGTCAGCGGCTGCTTCGCAATCAGCGCCGTCGTCTCGGCGAGCGTCATGTGCCGCTTCTGGTACACATCGTTCGCCGGGGCCGGGTAGTTCGGCAGCCCGCCGGTGTGCGTGAGCAGGTCCTTGAGCGTGATCGGCCGGGCCGGGTCCTTCACCTCGTCCTTCAACTTCAACTTCTGGCCCTTGAACTCCGGGAGGTATTTCTCGACCGGGTCGTCCGGTGAGAGCTTCCCCTCGTCCGCGAGAATCATGATGCCGAGCGCCGTGATCGGCTTCGTCATCGACGCGATGCGGAAAAGGGTTTCCTTCTCCATCGGCCTTTGCTTGTCGATGTCGGCGTAGCCGACGGCGTCGTGCGCGACGACGCCCGACGCCCGGCCGACGACGGTGACCGCGCCGGATAGGTCGTTCGACGCGACGAACTGCTTCATCCGCTCGGCGATCGGCGACGACTGGCCGAACGCCGGCACGCACACCGCCGCCAGCATCAACACGGAGAGGACACGACGCATCGGGAAACTCCGAGGGGTTCGCTGTTACTTGAGCAGGTCTTCCGGCTTCACGCCGGGCTTGTGGCCGTTGAACTTGAACGGCAGCGGCTTGTACTCGCCGACGATCTCCACGTTCGTCTTCTCCGGAATCTTGTCTTCCAGGCCGAGCGCCCAGAGGCAGCCGTTCGCGATCATCCGCCGCGTCGCCTCGTACTCGAGGTCCTGCGACGCGCCCATCGTCGTCGTGAAGACGCGGGCCTTGTTGACGGTCCGCGTCCACGCGACCGGCATCATCGGGTCGTTCTTCTTGCCGGCGACAGCCTTCGAGTCCGGCTTCAGAGTTTCCGTCACCTCGCCCATCACCAGCGGGTGGCAGTCGGCCGGCAGCTTCACCGTGTACACGTCGGTCGTGCCGAAGATTTCGCCGTCCTTGATCCCCTTGAGGATCGGGTGCGACTCCTGGCCCTTCGCGAACCGGCCGCGCGTTCCCTCCTTGCCGTGCTGCCCGTGGTGGGCCACCCACGTCTCGCCGAGGACGGCACGGCCGAACCCGCCCTGCCAGCCGTCCGCCTTGCTCTGCCAGTGGTAGCCGGCGTAGGTCTTGCTCTTTTGGTTGAAGGCGTGTGTCGCGGTGCGGAGGCCGACGATCGGCTTGCCGGATTCGACGTACTCGACGACGTGTTTCATCTGCTCGTCCGGCAGGTTGCGGAACCGAGTGAAGATGACCATCAGGTCGGCCGTCTTGAGCGCCTCCAAGCCGGGGATGTTGTCGAGGACGCCGGGGCTGATCGTGCCGTCCTTCTTGTCGATGGCGAACAGCACGGTGCATTTGAACCCGTGGTGCGTGCTGAGAATCTTCGCGAGCTGCGGCAGCGCTTCCTCGGACCGGTACTCCTCGTCGCCGCTCACAAGGACGACGTGCTTGCCGTTACCGACGCCGTTCCCGCCGGTCAGCGTGATCCACGGGTCGGCGGCCGAGGCCAGGGCGGAGAGAAAGAGGACGGCGGAAAGCGCGAGAAGGTGTTTCATGGGAAGGGCCGCGGGAGGGTTGGGATGCTCGCAGAGTATACGGCGGCGCGGGGGGGAAGGGAAGGGACCGGCGAGCCGAGCGGCTTACGCCGCTCGGCTCGCCGGTTTCGATAACGGGCTTCGTTTTGACCAAATGTTCATTATACCGGTCGCGTTAACCCAGGTGGCGATTCCGCCACGGGGACCACCCGTGGCGGTGGCGGCGGTGCCGGTGGGCTGCTTTTCGCCCTCAAACCTTCCCCAGCTTACCCCGTCGCGCCGATCGCGTTAGTTGTCACAGCCGTCAAAACCGCGCTCATCCGTTGACACGGCCGGAGCCGATGGTATGGGGGACGCCCTGCGCTCTCGCTCGGTATCGGTACGTTCGCGGAGATGGCTCATGGACGCGGCCCGCTCGTTCTCGTTTCGTCGCCTCGTCAAGTACACCGCAATCGTCTACCTGGCGTTCGCCGTCGTCAGTTACGCCGTCGATCCGCGGCTGCCCGGCGGCGACAAGGCCGTCAACGAGTACGCGAAGAAGGTCCGCGAGCAGGCGGCGAAGAAAGCCGCCCGCGAGCGGCTGCTGCCGCACGGCGACGGCACGAAGGACGTGCGGGAGCCGAACTACTCGACCGACCCGACCGACCCGTTCCCGATGCCGCCGGAACTCGACGGCGTGAAGCTGATGGAGCAGACGGAGGAGCAGAAGTCGGCCAAGAGCGGCGGGTGCATCGTCTGCCACCAGACGGCCCACGACCCGCACTACAAGGACACCGTCCGCCTCGGCTGCACCGACTGCCACGGCGGCGACGCCTGCGCGACGACGAAGGAGGCGGCGCACCCGAGGGCAAGGTTCCCGCAGTTCTGGGCGTCGAGCGGCAACCCGGTCCGGTCGTACACGCTGCTCAACCACGAGTCGCCGGAGTACATCCGGTTCGTGAACCCCGGCGACTTCCGGATCGCGCACATCAGCTGCGGCACGGCCGGCTGCCACCCGAAGGAAGTGCAGGTCAACCGCAAGCAGATCATGACGACCGGCTGCATGCTCTGGGGCGCGGCCCTTTACAACAACGGGTCCGTGCCGTTCAAGAAGGCCCGGTACGGCGAGGCGTACTCGATGCACGGGGCCGGCCTGCGGCTCGTCACGTGGCCGCCACCGTCGGAAGAGGAGATGGCGAAGAAGGGCGTGCTCCCGTTCCTCGACCCGCTGCCGCGGTTCGAGAACAGCCAGCCGGGGAACATCCTCCGCATCTTCGAGCCGGGCGGCCGGTTCCGCCCGGACGTGGGCATTCCCGAACTGAAGGAAGAACCCGGCCGCCCGCGGACGCGGTTGAGCGAACGCGGCATCGGCACGCAGAACCGGACCGACCCGGTGTTCATCGGCCTCACGAAGACGCGGCTGTTCGACCCGACGCTCAACTTCCTCGGCACGAACGACAACCCCGGCGACTACCGGTCCAGCGGCTGCACGGCCTGCCACGTGACGTACGCGAACGACCGGTCGCCGGTCCACTCCGGCCCCTACGCGAAGTTCGGCAACCGCGGCATGACCGTGAACGCCGACCCGACAATCCCGAAGACGGAATCCGGCCACCCGATCGAGCATCGGTTCACCAACTCGATCCCGACGAGCCAGTGCATGGTCTGCCACGTCCACCCCGGCACGACCGTCATGAACAGCTACATCGGGTACATGTGGTGGGACGAGGACAGCCACGCGGAGAAGGTCTACCCGGACAAGCAGTTGAACCCGACGCCGGAACAACTCATCCGGTCGCTGATGCGGAACCCGAACGAGATTGCCGCGAAGCAGCACATGCGCGACCCGGAGTTCGTCGCGGACATGGCGCAACTCAACCCGGAGATGACGAAGGCGCAGTTCGGGGACTTCCACAGCCACGGGTGGGCGTTCAACGCGGTGTACAAGCGGGACCGCGTCGGCAACTTCCGCGACCACTACGGCAACGTCGTCGCGAACCCGACGCCGCAACAGCTGATGGCGGCGACCGACTTCGCCACGAAGGTGAAGGACTTCCACAAGACGAAGCACGACACGGCCCCGAAGGCGAAGGCGGCCGAGGACCAGTTCGACAAGTCGCGGGCCGGGCAGCCGGTCCACCTGCGGGACATCCACATCGAGAAGGGGATGCACTGCGTCGATTGCCACTTCTCGCAGGACGGCCACGGGAACAACCGGCTGCACCAGGAGGTGCGGGCCGCCACCGAGATCGCGTGCATCGACTGCCACGGCACGAGCACGGAGTACACGTCGCTCCGGTCGTCCGGCCCGGCCGCGTACACCAGCGACCCGAACGGCCAGGGCCGCAACCTCGCCGCCATGCGGACGCCGTTCGGCAAGCCGCGGTTCGAGGTCGAGGAACTGCCCGGCGGGAAGAAGCGGTTCTTCCAGAACTCGGCCGTCGAGAAGGGCGTCCGGTGGGAGGTCGTCCAGACGAAGGACACCATCGACCGCACGCACCCGCGGTACAGCGAGAAGTCGGCGCTGGCGAAGACGGTCCGCTTCGAGGGCGGGCAGATGGTCTGGGGCGACCTGCCGGACGACAACCCCGGCTGCGCCGCGCACCAGAACAGCAACATGAGCTGCATCGCGTGCCACAGCTCGTGGAACCCGAGCTGCTTCGGCTGCCACCTGCCGCAGCGGGCGAACATGAAGATGCCGGTGCTGCACGCCGACGGCGACGTGACCCGTAACTACACGTCGTACTGCTTCCAGACGCTGCGGACGGACATCTTCATGCTCGCCCGCGACGGCGACGTGACCGGGAACAAGGTCAACCCGGCCCGGTCGTCGTGCGCCGTCCACGTGAGCAGTTACAACAACAACCGCGAGTTGATCTACTCGCAGCAGCAGACGATCTCGGCCGACGGGTACGGCGGCACGGCGTTCAGCACGAACGTCCCGCACACCGTCCGCGGCAAGGGGTGGCGGGAGACGAAGCAGTGTACGGACTGCCACGTCTCGAAGAACAACGACAACAACGCCATCATGGGCCAGTTGCTCATGCACGGCACGCAGTACCTCAACCACATGACCCGCGTGGGCTGGATCGCGGCCGGCGAGGAGGGGCTGTTCGGCGTGACGCTCACGGAGCAGTTTGAGCCGCAGGCGGTGTTCGGCAGCGACCTGCACCGCGTCGCTTACCCGGACAACTACAAGAAGCTCTGCGAGAACGGGAACGTCCTCAAGAACGCCCACGAGCACCCCGGCCGCGACGTGATGTTCGGGCTGAAGAAGCCGTTCCAAACTCACGAGGTGCTGCAAGTTCAGGCCCGCGGCGAGTACCTGTACGCCGCCTGCGGCGAGAACGGCGTGCGGGTGTACGACATCGCGTTCATCGACGACAAGGCGTTCGCCGAGCGGATCACGACCGCGCCGGTGTCGCCGGCCGGCCAGAAGTTCTACGTGCCCACGAAGAACGCCCGGTACGTCACCGCCCCGACCAGCGTGGCCGTGGACCCGCTGCGGAAGATGAACCCGGAAAACAAGGAGCAGCCGATCCACCTCGTCTTCGGCTTCCTGTACGTTGCCGACGCGGAGGAAGGGCTGATCCTCATCGGGGCCGGGACGACCATCGACGGCAACCCGATCAACAACTTCCTCAAGCGGCAGGTGACGTTCAACCCGGACGGCCTGCTGTGCGGGGCGCAGTACGTCCACATCGTCGGCCACTACGCCTACGTCGCGTGCGACGCCGGCCTCGTGGTCGTGAACCTCGACAACCCGCTGGAGCCGAAGGTCGAGACGGTCATCGACTCGAAGTTCATCCACAAGCCGAAGTCGATCCAGACGCAGTTCCGGTACTGCTACGTGGTGGACGAGGAGGGGATCAAAATCCTCGACATCTCGGACATCGCGAAGCCGCAGCCGAAGTCGCTGATCCGCATCCCGGACTGCCACAACATCTACGTGGCCCGGACCTACGCCTACGTGTCGGCCGGGAAGCGGGGCATGGTGATCCTCGACATCACGAACGCCGAGGAGCCGAAGCTCGACCAGGTGTTCACCGCGAACGGCGCGATGACGGACGTTCGCGACATCAAGTTGGGGATCACGTACAACACGTCGTTCGCCTACGTCGCGGACGGCGCGAACGGAATGCGGATCGTGCAACTCTCCTCCCCGCAGCAACCGGGCAACGACGGGTTCAGCCCGCGGCCGTGCCCGAAGCTGATCGCGACGTACAAGGTCCCGCACGGCGGCAAGGTACTCGGCGTCGGCAAGCCGCTCGACCGCGACCGGGCGGTGGACGAGTCCGGCCACCAGATCGGCGTGTTCGGCCGCGTCGGGGCACGCCCGTTCAACGCCGAGGAGCAGCGGAAGATGTACATGAAGGACGGCCACGTCTGGAAGGTGTCCGACGACCCGAAGGACCCGATCTACCACGACCGCCGGAAGCCGCTGCCGGCGAAGAAGTGACCGGCCGGCGAACCTTGTCGGGGCGGCGGGCGTCGATAAGTTAGAAGCAGCGGACCGCCGCCTTAGCTCAGCGGTAGAGCACGGCTTTCGTAAAGCCGGGGTCCAGGGTTCAAATCCCTGAGGCGGCTTTCCCCGACGCCACGAGGTAACCCTCGTGGCGTTTTCATTTCCCAATTGCCCCATCCTCACGACGGAAAATGATTCCTCGGAATCCACCCTCACCCCTCGCCGGAATCATTTCAATTCTCCGGAATCATTTTTGAGAATGACGCAAATATATAAATTGTAAGGTTTTGTATCGAATTTTCCGTCTGGAATCATCTCGCATCAGTCCGGAATCATTCGCTCCCCATTCGCGGAAAGAACCGAACCGACTCCGGTATTACGTCGTACGGACCTTGACGAGGTATGAAAAAGTATTACGAAAGTAAACTAAGTTCTTAATCTCCGTTCGAGTACCGCGCTACCCACTCGGGGGAAATGTCATGTCGCGTTCCGGTCCGGTCCGTCGTCCGGCGTTCACGCTCATCGAGTTGCTGGTCGTGACCGCCATCATCGCCGTCCTCCTCGGGTTGCTACTCCCCGCCGTCCAGAAGGTCCGCGAGGCCGCCGCGCGGATGAGCAGCCAGAACAACCTCAAGCAGCTCGGCCTCGCGCTCCACAACTACGAGGGCGTCAACGGCCGGCTGCCGGGGATGCTGCCGGTCGCCGGCGTGAGCAACGGCACGTCGTTCGGGTACTCGATCCACGCCCAACTGCTGCCGTACATCGAGCAGGAACCGCTCGGCCGGCAATTCGACATGACGCAGCCGCTGTTCCTGGGCACGTTCCCGGGCATCACGCTGAACCCTGCTGTCGTGCCGGCCGCGGGGACGGTCGTGAAGACGTTCCTCTGCCCCGGCGACGGCCGGCAGCCGCTGTTCACCGTCAACTCCGGCGGCGGCACGCACGCCGGCACGAATTACGTCGTCAACCTCGGGTCCGGGCCGGCCGGCGCGGGGGCGGCCGCCCCGAACGGGTACGACACCCGGTTCCCGTCGGACGGCCTGTTCTACTACGGCCCCGGCCTGCGGTTCGCCGACGTGACGGACGGCACGACCAATACCATGTTCATGTCCCAGTGCCTGCTCGGACTGAACCAGAACCTGACGAAGCCGTTCGCCGACCTGTCCCGCGACGAGCGGCGGCGGCAGACGGCGAGCATCCCCGGCAAGGGGCTGTACACCGGGCCGGGCGGCGCGAACCCCGGCTACGGGGCCAGCCCGCCGATCGGTCCGACCGAGTTTCAAACGGCCACGTCGTGGCGGGGCAACCGCGGCGGGTCGTGGATTTGGGCGAACGCGACCGTCAACGGGTTCACGGCCGCGCTGACGCCGAACAGCGCCGACCCGGACTCGACGGCCCACGGCCTGGGGTTCCTGTCCGCCCGGAGCAACTTCAGCGGCGGCGTCAACGTCTGCTTCGGCGACGGCGGCGTCCGGTTCGTCCGCGACTCGATCGCGCTAACAACCTGGCGGGCACTCGCCACCCGCGCGGGCGGCGAGGTCGTCACCGGCAACGACTTCTAACCGTGGCGGGTTTCGTGGGGCGGGTCAAGGCTCTGCGCCGACCCGCCGGGGGACCGCGACCAGAATCGAAGACACGCCGAACCGGCCGGGACCTCAACGGCGGGTCGGCGCAAAGCCTTGACCCGCCCTACAAGACATGTGACGCCTTCTAACCCAACAAGGAATCATTCCATGAGCGTGCTGCTGCTGTCCGTCCTGCTGAGCGCGGACCCCACGACCGCCGACACGTGGCCCGGCTTCCGCGGCGACGGGACGAGCACCACGGCCGCGAAGAACCTGCCGGTGACGTGGTCGCCGACGGAGAACGTCGCGTGGCGGACCGCGCTGCCTGGGTACGGGCAGTCGTCGCCGGTCGTCTGGAAGGACCGCGCGTACGTTACCGCCATCGACGGCGCGGAGAAGGAGAAGCTGATCGTCGCCGCCATCGACGTGAGGTCCGGCGCGGTCGCCTGGGCGAAGGAGTTCGCGGCGTCGCAGAAGGGGAAGAACAACCCGATGATGAGCCGGGCCGGCCCCACGCCGGTCGCGGACGGGGGCGGCGTTTACGCCTTCTTCGAGTCCGGCGACGCGATCGCCCTGACGCCCGGCGGCGACGTGCGGTGGCGGCGGTCGCTCGTGACGGACTACGGCGCGTTCAAGAACAACCACGGCGTCGGCAGCTCGCCGGCGCAAACCGCGTCGGCGGTCGTGATCCTGATCGATGACCAGGGGCCGTCGTACCTCGTGGCGCTCGACAAGGCGACCGGCCGGCCGGCGTGGAAGGCCGACCGGCCGAGCCGGTCGTCGTGGACCTCGCCCGTCGTCGGCAACTTCGACGGCAAGCCCGCGGTGCTCGTCAGCAGTAGCGGCTCGTTGACCGCCTACGACGCGGAGACGGGGAAGGAACTCGCGGCCCTCGACGGGCTGGTCGGGAACAACATCCCGTCCGCCACGGCCGCCGGCGGGCTGGTCGTCGTCGGGGCCGGGGAGAACCGGATGAAGCCGGACCTCGCGGCGTCGGCCCGGTCGAACTGCTGCGTGCGGCTCACCAAGAAGGACGGGAAGCCGGCGTTCGAGAAGGTGTGGGACGGCACGAAGGCGATCAGCCACCACGCCAGCCCGCTCGTGCATCGGGGGCACGTCTACTTCGCGACGAAGACCGGCCTCGTCCACTGCGTCGATCTGACGACCGGCGAGGAGCGGTACGCCGAGCGGTTGGACAACCAATGCTGGGCCACGCCGGTCGGGGCCGGGGAGCACGTCTACTTCTTCGGGAAGGACGGGGTGACGACGGTGCTGAAGGCCGGGCCGACGTTCGAGAAGGTGGCAGCGAACCGGCTGTGGTCGGCGGACGAGTTCTCGAAGCGGAAGGACGACGCCAGGGCGAAGGCCGCGGCGACGCTGCCGAAGCCGCCGGAGGGGAAGGGGCCGGGCGGCGGCCCGCCGCTGCCGAAGGACGACCTCGACGCGACCCGGTACTCGGCCGTCGGCGACGTGGTTTACGGCGTGGCCGCGGTGGACGGGACGATCCTCGTGCGGACGGGGACGGAACTCGTCTGCGTCCGACAACCCGCGACGGGCCGGTAATATTTCGGCGAGCCTCGAACCAGCACCGGCTGGTATTGTGGAACCCGGAGCGGGAGCGACGGGGTGTCGGGTGCGTCAACACCCCGTCGCTCCCGCTCCGGGTTCTACGGAAGAAGATGTTTGCTCGCCGCGATTCGCTGGCCCGTAGCGCTTAGGCCCCGCCCTTCGCCCGCGGCCTCGGCGCGAGTTCGCGGCGGGTCGGCTTCCGGTCCCGCCACGCGCTCTCCTGGTCCGGCTTCCCCCAGTCGCGGTACAGGTCGGCCACGCGAGTGACGAGTGCGGCCATCGTGGCGTCCGTCACCGCCGGGTGCCACCGGGCGTGCGCCTGCCGGAGGTAGTTGAAGGCCGCCAGCAGCAGCGGCTCGGCCGCGGCGAACTGCTTCCGGGCGGCTAGGCACTGCCCCAGGTCGGCGAGCGCCTTGCCGCCGGTGATCGTGGTCGGCTTCGGGACCGGGCCGTCCGCCGGGATCAATGGGCGGAGCAACCGCTCGGCCTCGGCGTACTCGCCCCGGCCCGCGAGCAGCCCGGCGTACAGCTCGACGACCGCCTTGCCGATGCCGGTCTTCGCCCCGGCCGGGCCGGTCGCGCACGCCAGCGACTGCTTGAGCCACGGCTCGGCCGCGTCCGGCAAGTTCAACTGGAAGTACGCCTGGGCGAGGTAGTAGGCCGTGGCCATCGTCTGGAACTTGTCCGGGCCGTCGGCCGCCGTCGCCGCCGCCGCCGTCGGTTCGAGGACGGCGACGGCCGCCTCGTACCGCCGGGCGAGGAGCAGGTAGCTGCCGAGGTTGTTGCCCGTCAGCCGGGTGTCGGCGTGGGCCGGGCCGTGGAGCTTCAGCCGCTCGCGGTAGACGGTCTCGTTGAGCCGGATCGCGTCGTCCAGCCGGTCGGCGGCCTTGTACGCGGCGGCGAGGTTCGAGAGCGTGATGTGGGTGTCCGCGTTGCCCAGGCCGAGGTGCTTCAGCCGCAGCGCCCGGCACTCTTCGAGGACGCGGATCGCGTCGGCGGTCCGGCCCGTGTCCTTGTAGCACTGGCCGAGGTTGTTGAGGATCGACTGCGTGGTCGTGTGTTCCTCGCTCAGGTGGTCGCGCGCCCACGGGAGCGCCTTCTCCAGTAGGACGACGGCCTGCTCCGGCCGCTTCTTCAGGGCGAGTAGTGTTGCCACGTTGTTCATCGAACTGATGGTGGACTGGTAATCCTTCCCCTGCCGGGCGAGCCGCGTCTTGAGTACGGCCTGGTGCAACTGCAACGACTCGTCGTACCGCCCGGCCTGCTGGAGGCCGAGGGCGTAGTTGTTCGTGGCGGTGAGCGTCCGCTCCTCGTCCGGCCCGAACCGCTTCGCCCGCGCGTCCATCGCGGCCTTGAGCCGGGGCAGGGCGTTAGCGGTCTCGCCGAGGTGGAGGAGGACCAGGCCGAGTTCCATGCCCAGGGCGACGACGCGGTCGTCGTCCGGGCCGTGGGCGGCGGCGAACGCCGGGAGGCATTCCTCCGCCAGTTTCCGGGCCGCGGCGTACCGGCTGGTGTGCTCGTAGATCGCGACGAGTTGGCTCTGGCACTCGTGGACGGCGTCGCGGTCCGGAACGGGCTGCATCGCGAGGAGGTCCATCGCCCGGAGGTAGTGCCGCTCGGCGTCCGGGAATCGGCGGAACTGGAACCACGTCTGGCCGAGGACGATCCGCGCCCGAATCTCCGCGGCCGGCCGGCCGGCGAACGCCTTGTCGAGGTTCTTCTCGGCCACGGCGAGGGCTTCGGCGAGCGTGACGGTCCGGCCGAGGCCGCGGCCGGCGAGGTCCGGGCGGGACGCGGCGAGGACGTAGTTGACGAGGAACTGGTTGAACGCGGTCGCGTCCGCCTCGGCATCGACGGCCCGGTTGCGGTCCGCGACCGCGCCGGCCTCGGCCGCCGTCGCCTTCGCCGATTCCTCTCGTGCCTTCTTCTCCGCGTCGCGGGCGGCGGTGGCGCGGTCCTCGGCCCGGCCCTCGGCGGCCAGCGCCCGGACCATCTGCCACGTCGTCCCGACGACGCCGGCCAGCAGCGCCACGAAGACGAGGGTGGACCCGACGACCGCGGCGCGGTTCCGCCGGAGGAACTTTTTCAGCCGGTAGCGGCGGCTCGCCGGGGCCGCACGGACCGGCTCGTCCGCGAGGAGTCGGCCCACGTCGTCGGCGAGCGCGGCCGCCGACTCGTACCGCCGGGCCGGGTCTTTTTCCAGCGCCTTGAGCACGATCCAGTCGAGTTCGTCCCGGACCCGGCGGGACGGGACGGGGACGGTCGCGACGGCGCTCGGCGGGGGCGGGTCCACCTCGCGGATGAGCGTCGCCACGTCGCGGGGGCGGCCGTCCCGGTCCCGGAGGGCGGCCGTGGGCGTGCCGCCGGTGAGCAGCTCGTACAGCAGCACGCCGAGGGCGAACACGTCACTGCGGGTGTCGAGGCCGGCGGCCGTGTCGAGCGTCTGCTCCGGACTCATGTACTCCAGCGTGCCGACGACGGCCCCGTGCTCGGTGTGCCGCGGCTCGCCCGGATCGACGGCCCGCGCCACGCCGAAGTCGATGACCTTCGGCACGAGCCGCCCGTCCTGCCGGACGACGAGGACGTTCGACGGCTTGATGTCCCGGTGGATGATCCCCTTCTGGTGCGCGTGCTGGATCGCGTGACAGACTTCGCGGAACAACCCCAGCCGGGACCGGAGGTCGAGGCCGTCGTCGGCCACGCACTTCGTCAGCGTCGAGCCGCGGAGGAACTCCATGACGAAGAACGGCCGGTCGTCCTCGCTGACGCCGGCGTCGAACACCTTCGCGATGTTCGGGTGGTCCATCCGGGCCAGCACCTCGCGCTCGGCCTCGAACCGCGCCCGCAAGCTCGGCCCGTCGAGGCCGGGGCGGAGGAGCTTGACCGCGACTTCGACGTTCAGCCGCGGGTGGGCGGCGCGGTAGACCTGGCCCATGCCGCCGCGGCCGACCTCGTCGAGCAGCACGTAGTCCCGGACGCGGCGGGCCGGCACGGGGGGCGGCCCGGCGATCTGCAAGTTGTGAATGACGGCGGACACGACCCGGTCGAGCGCCACCGGCGTCGGGGCCGGTTCCCGTTGGCCGCGGAGCTTGGAGAAGAGGGCGTCGTTCTTGGAAACTTCCTCGATCCGCGAGAGGCAGGTTTCGCACGTGCCGAGGTGCGAGTCCACGTCCGCGGCGACGGCGTCGTCCAGGTCGCCGGCGGCGTAGCGGAGGAGGGTGTCGTCGAGCGGGCAGCGGGCGGTCATGGCGGCGTCCCCTTACCCGACAATAACGCGGCGGCCTTACGCGGGCGGCAGAATTCCCGCGAACGACGGGTCGTCGACGACGCCGAGGGCGGTCAACTCCTGCCGGAGCCGCTTGAGGATGCGGAACTTGGCCTGGTGGACGGCGTTCGCCGCCATGCCGAGGTCGCCGGCCACGTCGCGGGCCGGCTGGCCGAGGACGACGGTTCGCCAGAACGCCTGCCAGGTGTGCTCGGCGAAGTCGCCACGGATCAGGTCGAGCGCCCGCTCGACCATCCCCGGCGCGTCGGCGTCGGTGTCGTCCGCCGGCTCGGTTTCGGGGACGTTGTTGAGGGCCATCTGCGCGTTCGTGCCGCCGGCGGCGACGGCCGAGTCGTGCCGGCGGCGGGCGGCGTCGCGGACCTTGTTCCGGGTGATCGTCCAGAGCCACCCGCGGAACGTGCCGGTCGCCTTGTCCCGCCGGAACTTTTCCAGGCCGGGGGCCACGGCCGTCCACACGTCCTGGACGATGTCGGCGGCGTTCTCGTCGGTGAGGCCGGCCCGCTTCGCCCAGGAGAAGACGGCCGGGCTGTAGAGCTGCACGAGTCGCCGCCACGCGGCCGGGTCGCGGCCCTTCGCCAGCCCCAGCAGCGTCAGCGACGTGTCGTCGCTCGCGGTGGACAGGACGTTTCCCATGGTGAGATCGTACCAAAGGCGAGAAGAGATATCATGCCTTTAGGACAATCCGGGTTCCCGCGGCGGTCCGGCCAAAGGTTCTGTTGACAGCGGCCGGGAATTTCGTAGAACGTCTTCCGTGACGGGCTGTAGCTCAGCTTGGTAGAGCGCTTGGTTCGGGACCAAGAGGTCGCAGGTTCGAATCCTGTCAGCCCGACTTTGTTAGTCCTTGTCAGGTAAGCACTTCCGACGACGCCTCTTTACGGGCTCTGCACGCTGTGCAGAGTTCCGTGCAGAGATAGAATGAAAAGACCCCCCGCCCGCTGTCACGGACGAGGGGCCTATCGAGCAAGCCTTCCGGCTCACCCAGCTCCCGGAGGCTTCAGCAATGCGTCAACCAAAGCCGTGGTTTCGTAAGCAGACCGACACCTGGTACGTCCAGCTCGGCAAGGACCAGATCCCGCTCGTGAAGGGCCGCGGAAACGAGAAGGCCGCCTACGAGGCGTACTTCCGGGTCATGGCCGAGCAGCAGGCAAACGCCCCGCCCGAGCCGGACAAGCTCACCGTGGCCCGGCTCGCCGACGAGTTCCTTAAGTGGAGCGAGAAGCACAACTCGCCCGAGACGTTCGACTGGCACAAGGTCTTCCTGCAAAACTTCTGCGACGCCCACGGGCGGCGGCTCGCCGCCGAGGTCATTCCCTACCACGTCACCACCTGGCTCGACCAGAACCCGTCCTGGAAGGGCGGCCGGCGGCACGCCACATACTGCGTCAAGCGGGCGTTTACCTGGGGCCACAAGCAGGGCCTGCTGACGACGAACCCGCTCGCGGCCGTCTCCGTCGGAAGGAGCCCGCGGCGGGAAGGAAGCGTCAGCAAGGAAGCCAGGCAAGCCATCCTCGCGGCCATCCCCGACCAGGCGTTTCGGGACTTCGTCACCGCCCTTCAGGAAACCGGCTGCCGGCCGTCGGAGGTCGCCCGCGTGACCGCCGAGAACGCCGACCTCGAAATCGGCGTCTGGGTGCTGCCCGAGCACAAGACTGAGAAGAAGACCCACAAGCCGCGGGTCGTCTACCTCACCCCGCCGATGGTCGAGATGACGAGGCGGCTGATGGCCTCCTGGCCCGACGGCCCCCTCTTTCGCACCCACCGCGGTAAGCGGCCGTGGAAGCGAAACGCCATCCGCTGCCGGTTCATGCGGCTTCGGAAGAAGCTCCCCGAACTCGGGCATGTGGTTAGCTACCACTACCGGCACTCCTACGTGACCGACGCGCTGGTCAACGGCGTCGGCATCGCCCAGGTCGCGGAACTCGTCGGGCACACCTCGACCGACATGGTCATGCGGCACTACTCGAAGCTCTCCCAGCAGGTCACGCACATGCGAGACGCCGCCCGGAGGGCTACCGGAGCTTGATGTGGGTAAGCCCTTCCGGGGGCGGGGCCGGGGGTTTGACCTCGGCCCCCTTTCGGTACTCCTCAAGCGCCTCCTCGGGGATGCGGATGGTGCCGCGGCCAAGCCCGTGCCGCTCGTGGCGAATCTTGTTCGCGGCGATGAGGGCGTAGACCAGTGACCTCGACACCCCGAGGCGCTCCGCGGCAGCTCTCACGCTCAGGACACTTCTCGTCATCCCCTCCTCCGCTCCCCTCGGCAGACAGCCCGAAACGAAGTCGCAGGCGGCGGCCACGGGCCGCCGAAGCGCCTGTCGAGCGTAGGCCAGTTAGTTCACGGACGGTGTCAGACAGCGGTCGCGCTCGGCCAGCACGGCCTCGATGATCTCGGCTTCGATCATGAACACGAGCGGCTCGAACCACGACCAGAACCCGGGTGTACCCGGGTCCGGGCGGCTCGGGTCGAAGATGGCAGCGAGGACGGCGTGGACGAGGTGCGAGCTGACCCGCCGCTCGCTCTCCCAGTCGGGGTCATTTGGGGTCATCGCTGCCCCCGAGGAGGCCTTCGGCTTCGTACCTCAGAAGCTCCTCGCGGGAGATACGAAGCTCGGACCGGCCTCCCCGTCCGCTACGAGTGCGGGTGGCCGCGATCCGGCCGAGCCTCGCCCACGAGCGGACGGTATCCTCCCTACAACCGACGAGCCGGGCAAACTCGCGCACCGTGAAGTACTGCTTGTCGGCACGCACGTCGGCGACGCGGCGAAGGGTCTTCTCGATCTGGCTCAGCCTCCTGTCGAACTCGGTGCGCATGTCACTAAGCGCGCCGAGGATGGCTGGAAAGCTCATCGTTCCTCCCCGGAATGGGTCGATTGTGCGGCCTAGAGGTCAAGCCGCGTCTCTGGACGGTTGGAAGGAGTTCAGGAATCACCTGTATTCCGGTCGAATGGATCAAAACGGCGAGGCACAGCCGAAGGCGGCGACGAACTTCGACCGGTACAGGCCGAGCTGGACCTTGTTGAAGTGCCGGCGGTTCGGCAGGTGCAGCGTCGCGGAGTGACTCGTGTGGCGAATCTTGAGCGGGTGTGCTCCTCCGCCGAGCTTGATGGCGAAGCCCGCGCGGGCGATCCGCCGCTGAAGCTCGCGGCCGCTAAGAGAGTTCCGCCGGTCGGACTCCTCGCCAGAAGGTGCGTTGCTCAAAGTCATCTCCGCTGAAGTAGCCTCAGTCGAGGCTCGGTTTTGGGCTTTTTTGAAGGCCCGTTAACCAACCTCTTCCGCGGGGAGCTGAGTTCTCCGTGGCGAGGGCAAAAGAATCTAAGGAATGACCCCAGAACCCTGGGGCACCAAGGAGGGAAGTGGTGGGTGACAGCCAGTCGCAAACGACCAGATGGTCGCTCGTACCGCGGCTTCAGGATCCCGAGGACGTGGAAGCGTGGAACTGGTTTGTGGACGTCTACGCCGGTCCCGTCCGTCGCCAGGCTCAGCTAATCCTGGGCAGGCGGCATCCGGATGTGGATGACGTCTGGCAGGAGGTCGTGATTCAGGTCAAGAAGCGCGTCGAGGAAAGAGGCATCGAGAGGAGCGGTGGGCGGTTTCGGGGTCTCGTGAACATCATCGCCCGACGCGCCGCGATGAAGATACGAGCGAAGAACGGTCCAGCAGCAAACGGTGGCGACGAGGCGCTTGCCGGAGTCGCGGGCAAGGTCGTGGGAGGTAGGGCGGTGACCGTGGACGACATCGCCGAGCTGGACCGGCAGTGGGAGCTAAGCGTCAAGGCCAGCATGGTTATGAAGGCGATTCAGATCGTCCGGGATGAGGTTGCGGCAGATGACTGGCGGTGCTTCGAGAAGACTCGAATCGTCTCGACTCACGACGAAGAGGGTAACGAATACTTCGAGATTGCTGAGCGTCCCATCCAAGGGACCGTCGCGGCAGTGGCAAAGGAACTCAAGTGCTCCGAAGCCCAGGTCTATCGGGTAACGTGGGAGATGAAGAAGCGAATCAGCGAAGTGTTCAAGGGGTTGAGTTCCGACGAGTGATTTCCGGTGAGGGACGTGCATGGACGCGGACGACGCCCCCGAAGGTACTGCCACTCGGTCAGCGACGGATTGCCTCGACGACAGCCTGCTCAACACGCTCGTCCAGGGCGGTCTGGATGACGCGGCGAAGCAACGGGCGTTTGAGCATCTGGCGGCGTGTAGCAACTGCGATGCTCGTCTGCACCGCATTGAAGCTGCGAGCAGCGGCGCAAGCCATTTCGCTACCCCACTGCCGAAACCGAGCGCGAGCGCCGAGTCATTCGTCAAAAAGCAGCGTGAGCGGAGCTATCCCTACTTGGGTGCCGCGGCGGACGGGCATCCAAACGACCTCGGCACGTTCGCTGGCGGCCTCTACCGAGTGCTGGAGTGGATCGACAGCGGCGGGACATCGGACGTCTTCAAGGCGTATGACACGAAGATGGAGAGTCTCGTAGCACTCAAGGTGCTGCGGGAGCCCAAAGACGCGAAGAGTCCGAGGAAGCGGGGCAAGAAGCAGTCGTCGGCCAGAAGTCACTTTGAGCAAGAAGCCCGCTCAGGCTTCAAACTGCGTGCAGGCAATGAGCGATTGGTCGGCGTGATTGGCAGCGATACCAATCACAAGCCGCCGTACCTCGTCATGGATTACGTAGAGGGAGAGTCGCTTAGCACCCGCATTCGTGAGGCAGGAGAGAACGGCTTGCCGGCCGACGAGGCCAAGCAGATCATCTGGGAGGTCGCCAAAGGGCTCGCCCTTGTTCACGACCAAGGCTGGGTTCACCAAGACATCAAACCGCAGAACATCAAGCTTCCGGCTGAGGGGCCGCCGAAGATCATCGATGTCGGCCTCGCCTTCGAAGCGGGCGGCTCGCGATCGGTCCCGCGAGGGTACACTCCCGAGTACGCAAGCCCGGAGCAGCTTGCCGGGGGGGAGATCGGTATTCCATCCGATGTGTACAACCTCGGGGTGACGCTCTACGAGCTACTGACAGGGCAGCTCCCACCGCGGTGCAGTGAACACAAAACGTCTACCGGCTGCCCGGCCGGATGTGGATCATTCACTGCCGGCAAAGAGCAAATGTCGCGGATGCCGAGGCCTATTCGCGCCATCTGTTCCAAGTGCCTTCGGGCGAAGCCTTCGGAACGATACGCCTCCGCCCGAGAGGTCGTCGCAGCGGTCGAAAGCATCGGCCGCTTCCGGCGAATTGCTCTAAGAGTGGCCGCAGTGTTGATTCCACTAATTGCTATCGGAGGGTGGGTTTACACGCGGTACGACAAGCATCAGGAGCGTCAGCGCGCCGAGGCGGCCGAGCAACACGCGATCCAGCTACAAGCGGAAGACGAGAGGACATGTAACGAGCTGGATCAAGTTCATGGCGAACTGGCGGACCTGATCTTGGCTGAAAGGCGGCACGTCCCAGCGGTAGGGGGGACTTTCGCCATCCAGCAGGCTGAGACGCGGAAAAGGCAAGTCGTCACCCGCCTGCGATCACTCGTTACCACTTTGAAAGCTCGGCAGCAGGACAATCCCAAAGTGGCCGGCAAGGTCCGCTTGGCAGAGGCGGCCTTGGCACAGGCCGAGAGCAGATACAGTGAAGTCCTCAGCTTGCTCCCGAAAGAGGAGGTAGAGCAACTCGCAGCCGGTGCCACTTCGGCATCGGAGTTCGCCTATCGCGCATGCCTTCTGCGTGGGAGTGCCCTGCTGGCGACTGACCAGTGCGCGGAAGCTCTAGAAACGTTTAGACGGTCCTTGACACTCAAACCTAGCGACCCGGCAGGCATCGCATCCATCGGGTTTTGCCTCGTCAAGCTCGGACGCGATGGTGAATACGAGTCGGACATCAATCCACTTATTGCTCTTTTCGAGGCCAAAAAAAGTCAGCCAAGCACGTATGCGACAAGTGTCCGATGGCTTGCTGAACTCTACAGCATGCGAGCGGGCTGGCACTACAAGGGATCCCGCCATCTGCTGGCCCTTGAAGATGCCGACCGGGCGATCGCGGTAGAGAAGTTGCTTCGAGAGAGACGGATCGAGCCGATCTACTCACCTGGACTTTGCACGATCCACGCAAACCGCGGCAATGTTCTTGCAGAGCTTAATCGTGACGAGGAGGCTCTTGAGGCCGAGCGTGCGGCGCTCGAAGAAAGCATAGTCGCCACCTGGAGCAGGCCGGTCGAAGCCTATACGGTCCTCTCACAAACGTGTCAGGTTCTTGACCAGATCATGACACGCAGCTTCGGCGCGGTCCGAGGTCGGGCCGTGGCTGCTCGTATCTACGCCAGCACACTGATGGCCATTACCGCCCTCCAAGGTGGACAGGTAAGCGTCGCCGACCGAGAGTCGGAGGCTGCTACGGCCCTTGCTGACACCCACCCGTGCCGTGAACATGCTGGCGTTTACTGCCTAGCCTTCGTGATCAGAATGCAAGTCGCTCAATACCTATGCGCAAACAATCTCGGAGAGCAGGCCAAAAAGCTAGGCAACCCGCTGCTGGCCTTCAAACTACCTTCCGTCGCAGCGAGTTCTGCTCTGAGATATGTCAGTCAGGTCGATGTGTCGATTGATTCAGATAAGTATCTGAGGCTCGCCGCCTACTTCCTTCTTCAGGCGAAGCTCAACGAAGATTTCAAAGCGGGCCAGGGCGCCATCGTTAACAAGAGCAAGATTGGAACTAGCCTCCCCACACCCATTGTTGCCAGGATGATTCAGGGTGCCGTTAGGCCTGAGTACGCTTCGGGCCTCGTGTTCGACGGAAAAGACGATGACGCAACAGCCGAGTTTCGGGCGTCAATTACTGACTGCGAGCTTCTAATCCGTGATTACCGGCTCACGGAGATGCTCGCACCCCTGGAGAAAGCCCGGTGGATACTTGGGAACCCCGTGAACGTGGCACCCAAAAGATGATACGGAGCGTCCGAGTTTCGCTTCTATGAGCCGTTCGCGCCGGCGGATGGCATAACCACTCATGGGAAGGGCCGACGACAGGACGGTTGTTAACTGCCCCTGTGCCTAAGCGGCGTGGGACATGTGCAGTTTTTCGGATTCACCTCTGGAAAACTGTGCTCGTTCCACAAGGGGTCAGTCATGAGCGCCAATCTGAAGCCACGAGAGTTGCGACCGGAGCTGGCTGAAGTCCAGGACAAGGCCGAGTTCTACGTCTGCTACGAGTTCGAAGGTATCGAGCCAGACGAGGCGATGCGGCCGAAGTTCATCGACCTGCTCCAGCGGCTCTTCGTCAACGTGTTCCTCCGGCGGGACCTGTCCGACCAGCGAGACATCTGGCTGTCGGTCAGCAGGCCGGACTCGGAGTTCCACCCGGACGGGCCGCGGCCGCTGTGGTTTAACCTGGAGGTGCTGGGGTTGGCGTTTCTGACCCAGAACTTCGACAGGTTCACCTTCTTCCAGCTCGCCTGGCTCTGCTGCATGCCGAGCGTCATCGAGGACGTGTCCTGGGACGCGTTCTTCGACGCCGACGACTGGGACATGACGTGGGCCGTCGAGCTGGGCCGAGAGGAACGCCGGCGGGACGATCGCTTCAACTTCGTGGAAGGTAAAATCAGTCGCCTCGGTTTCGGCGGTCACTGGGCTTGATACCCGGGCCGCCAGGCGGGGGTGGACAAGCCGACGGTTTTCGACCGTCGGCCCTTCCCCCGCTTCCGACAAATCGCCTTCTCCATCTCCTTCGCGGCCGACGCTTCACCTTTTGCCCGCATCTCCCCCGCTAAGCCCGTGTATCCCGCTGTATCCGTTTCGTGCTGCACGGGGGTTCGTGCGCGAGAATAGAGGCAGTTGCGCCTCGAACTCGCCTTCGATCTGGGAGCCTCTCCCGCCGTGCTAAATATTCTCGCTTACGTCAGGGCCAAGTTCAAAGAAGCAGTGCTGGCCGGAGTCCAGGACGCGCTCGACGAGATCGACCCTGTGTCCTCCCGGCCCGGCCCTCCAGACGGCGACGAGCCGCCGGCGGGCGCGGTCCCCGTCCTCCCCACCCCGCCTGCACCGCCCGCCCTCGGAGCGGGTAAGTCAGCCGGTGGTGGCGGCGACGGCGAGTCCGAACAAGAGCAGCCCAAAGCCTCACCGTCCCTCACGCAGCAAATCGCTCAGGCCGCCGCAGCAGTGGCGGCAAACGCGAATTCGACGGCCCTCACTCATCCTCCGGGACCGTCGGCCGCTCGCAGAGACCGGCGGCCACGAGGTGAGAGCGGTCCATGACGCTCACCGCCCGTGACCTCCTCCTGCTCGAAGCTCTGTGCGGGAAGGTGAGGCTTCTTGCCTGGGAGCACGTTCGCCTGCTCTGGCCGGAGGCCGCTTCCGATCGGGCAGCGCTCAAGCGTCTTTCCTTGCTCATCAAGGCGGGACTGCTTCTCAGACGGTACTTACAGGCCCGGCCGGTGCTGAGCCTCGAAGGCCCAGCGGCAGCGTGGCAGGCTGGCTCTGCCGCCCCTGACTTCCACGAACTCTCTCGGCGGCTCCAAGCCCGATGGAAAGAGCCGCCAAGACGCACCACCGTCTACGTCGCCGCAAAACGGGCTGCTAACCTCCTCGGCGGAACCGCTCGCGGGCGTGTGCCGACCCCGTATCAGGCATCCCACGACCTCGGGCTGTCTTCCGTCTACATGCACTACCTCGTTCGCTTGCCGGACATGGCAAGCCAGTGGGTCGGAGAAGATTTGCTACCGGCGATGGGCCGCGGGCTTAAGCGGCCGGACGCCGAGCTTCGGGCTGAGGGCGGACAGACGACTCGGGTCATCGAGTTCGGAGCCGGCTACCCGGCCGCGAGGCTCGAAGCGTTTCACTGGGCCTGCTGGCGAAAAGACGCCCCTTACGAAATCTGGTGAGGATCGGATGGACGACGAAGCTACCCGGTTGGCTTGGATCCGCGACCGGATCAACCGCTTCGGGTTGACCACCGCCGAGGACGTGGGGCGGTGCCCGGCGTTTGACATCGGCGCGAACGGAATTCAGAAGTGGCTCGCAAAGCGGGTCGAGAACGGAACCCTTGCAACGTTTCCGCTCGTCGGCCGCCAGTTCTACTTCGTCCACGGCCGGGAGGGGGTTCGACAACTCGGACTGCCGCCCCGGCGAGCCAAGGCGCTCGGCCCGCAGGCACTTGCTACGGCGTTTGGAACGCTTGAGTTCTGTGCCATGAAGGGTTTCGTCAAGCTGACAGCCGGCGAGTTCCGAGCGCAGTTCCCGACGCTCCAGTCGCGGGGGCTTCCGGCGTCCGCTTACTTCCTTCAAACGGGTGACATCTGCCGGGTCGGGCTCGTAGTGGTGGACCTCGGGGCTCAAGCCCGTCGCCTTGCAAAGAAGGTGCAGCGGCTAATCCTTCGCCGCGATGAGCTGCTGCCGTTTCGCTCGGTGATGCTTGAGGGTTCGTTTACCGTCGGCGTCGTCACCGCGACGGACGGCAAGTCAAGGCAGATCCGTAACGCGCTGAGGAGGCAGTCTCCACGCCCGGACGAAGACCTCTTTGATGCGGTGGAGGTCGTGGTCGAAGTCGTGCCGTCCCTTCTCTCCCTACTCGTCTCCGAGGCTTAACGTGTACCCCAGTTGGAAGCCGGCCCCGGACCCGATGAACGTCGCAGGGCTGCCGCACGACGCAGACGGCAACCTGGCAGTCGATACGTGCGAGCTAAACGAGCGGCTCGACCCCATCGGCCCACTCGCCTTTCGGCAGACGAAGGTCGAGGCGGTCCGGACTATCGCCGCAGTATCGATCACCGCGGCCGTTCTCGGCCTTGTCCCCCGCTTGGTCATCGGCACCTTCGGCCCACTCGCACTTGATGTCCCGCTCTGGCTCGCAGCGGGTTTCGTCGGGCTTACCGCCTGTCACTTCCTCACCGGCTCTCGATTCGCGGCCCACTACCTCGGGGTCAGTCTGACGATGACCATCCTATGGACCGCCGCAAGGGTGCAGGCAACGCTCGTCACGGGCCTTGCCGGCTACGAAACGCTCTTTGCCGCGGGCCTCCTCGCTACCGCCGCCCTCTCTCACCTCGTGGCCAAGCAGTATGTGTTCTACACCGCGGCGAACATTCTAAACGACTGGTCAACGGGAAATATCTGCCGGCGAGCCTGGGATGAGCTTGAGCAAGGGTGGAGCGCTAACAAGACGCCGGAAGTTGCCGCTTACCACCGTGCGGCGCTAGCACTTCTGCCAGCGTTCGCGGTCGGGCTTCTCTTCGCTCGGGTTGGCTACTACGGGGCACTCGGCTACCTTCTGGCCCTTTCTGCCATGACTCCATTCGTCTGGCCGAGTGGGGCGAGCGTCGGCCGGGCGTCGGTGGCGTGCGCTCATGCCGCCCGCGTCTTTCTCACCTACGACAGGGCCGGCGCGAAGGCACCCGGCTTCTTCCGCTTCCCAACCGTCTGGCTTCGGGCCTGGCGGTGGCGGGGCATCTCGGCGCTCATCGTCTTCACACTTCTTTCAGCCTCGGTCGCAGTCGAGCTGCCGCCAACTCACCCGGCGCAAGCTCACCCTCTGCTTCCGTACGACCCTGCCTGCCCCGCCGTCACTGACGACGAGCGGGACTTTGTCGCCGGGCTTTCCGATTCGGAGGAGCTGGCGGCGTACTGTCAGGTGCTAAAGGACCGGCGTCACGAAGAGGAAAGAATTCGCGGGGAGATTCAGGCCGCTTACGACAGAACTCTTCTGCATACGGCCGTCGCCTCGCTCCTCGTGCCACTTCTGGTCGTCGCGGCGACGTTCGTGTTCCTCACCGGGCCGGTGCTTCAGGCATACCACGAAGGCCTCGAACGAAGGGAAGAGACCGAATCATGATTCCGAGAAGGGGTAAGCCGGCGTCAAACGTCGCCTGGGACAACCGGATCGCCCGCATCCTCTACTCGAAAGATGAGTTTGAGCGGCGGCACCTCTACCTGGGAAAGAGCCGGGATTTTCGCTACCCGGTTTATCTCGATCGACGGCTGCTCAGTAACCACGCCTGGATCCACGGCGGGACGGGGTCGAGGAAGACCTCGCTCAGCTTCGCAACCCTCATCACGCAACTCATCGCGGGTGAGTCCGAAGCCCGGCAGAGTTGGCTCGCCGAGCTTCAGGCCGAGGCGGGCGGGGTGCCGCTCCCCGACGAGCGCTGCTCCGTAGTCGTCCTCGACCTCAAGGGCGATTCGAGTTTGCTCTGGAACTGCTACCTGGAGGCCAAGGCGGCCGGAGTGCCGTTTAAGGCGTTTACGAACGTCGTCGGGCGGACGAGCCACGTGTTTAACCCGCTCTCGCCCGACCACCTGGCGTCCCTCACCACGACGAATCAACTCGCCCAGACCATCCTCCAGGCGCTCTCGGCCGAGTACGGGGCCGGCTTCGGCGAGGCGTTCTTCTCGTCAATGAACGAAATCGTTCTCCTCGAATACATCCGGCGTGTGGGCGTCGGGGAGTCGTTTCGGGACCTCTCGGCTCTCCTCTCCGACCAACGGCACTACCCGGGAAACCGAGATGATTGGAAAGAGGCCCGGCACCTGCCGGCTCTCGCCCAGAGACTCGCAGGTGTCGGGCCACTGGTCGCAACTCCTACGGGCACAACCGCCCCGCCCGAGGTGTTTGCCGAGCAGATCCGGATTCCAGACGTGCTTCGAAAAAGCCAGGTCGTCTACTTCTACCTCTCGACCGCCATCGAGAAGACGACCGTTACGGCGGTCGCCAAACTCGCCCTCTACGTGCTCTTTGCCGCCGCCGCCATGCGCGACAAGACGGCAAAGCAGCGGGTCTACGTCTTCATCGACGAGTTTCAGCAGGTCATTAGCTCAAATATTGCACTATTATTAGAGCAAGCTCGCTCGATGGGGATCAGCCTCGTCCTTGCCCACCAGAACGTCGCACAACTCAAGGCGAGCCGGATCGGCAGCGACCTGGTCGAGACGGTCGAGTCGAGCGTCGGTTTCGAGCAGGCGTTTAAGGCTTCGAGCAAGCTGGAGCAAAAGAGAATTCAGGAAACTTCCGGCGAGAAGCGGGACGTGACGCTCAGTTGGTTTCAGTCGGGTGCTCACCCGCTCTCACCCGACTCCGCCACGGGCGAGCTTCGCGTCTCCGACACCCGCTCCGCCCGGGTGGAGGCAAACGACATTATCGAGATCAGCTCGACTCCCCTTGAAAGCCTTGTCCGGTTTAGCGAGGGCAGTGGGCTGACGCAGTTTCACAGCTATTGGGTGCCGCTCGTCAGCGAGTTCCACATCTCGCCCGAGGAGTACGCCATGCGGCAGACGGCGGACTGGCCGGACCTCGGACCAGGCGGGCTTCCGGTCGCCGGCGACGCCGGCTCGTTAAACGCCGCTCACGCCGCGAAGGTGTGGGCCGAAGTCAGAAGAACGCTCAAGCCTTGATAACTACCGCCCACAAACCACGACCCTCACTCCCAGCCAGAAGCACAAGGAGCCTCAGATGACGGCCCCGGGCACTCCCCTCAACCGGCCGACGCTCGTGCCGCCGCCAGCGACCGGGCCGAGCCGGTGGTTCTTTCGACCCCAGACGCTCCTCATCATCGCAGCGGTGGGTGTTGCCGCCGTGTTGATCGGCCGGACGGGGATCCTCAGCTCGTCCACGACGCCCGCGACACCTCCGGCAGCCGCCGCGGTGACGACCGGCGGCCAGCCGCCGCCGGCGGGCGCTTCCCCCACCTCCATCGAGTCGAGAAAGAAGGCCGACGACGCCGTCGCGGCCGAGACGGCGCGGCGCGACATCCTGGCTCGGGCGAAGTTTACCCAGCAGCAGGCTGCCGGCGTGGCCGACGAGGTCAGTCGCACCGCAGACGAAGGCCTCGCCGAACTCGATCGCTTCGAGGCGGAGATCACGCCGCTCCTTACAAACGACGCCGGCCGCGCGGTCGCCGGACAGGCTCAGCTCGTTCGGGCCTTTCGCGCTGTCTACGAACTCGAACGGCCAGCCAAGGATGACTTCGCGCGGATGAAACTCCAGGCCGACGAGGTCGTCGCTCCGGTGAGGAAGGCACTTGCCTCCCCTGACAACTCTTTTCAGCAGACGGATGACACGCAGCAGAAGCTTCAACAGCTTCTTGCCCGGGCCAGGACGACAAGGGACGCCGCCCGGGCTTCGCGGAGCCGGCTCGCCGCCATCGTTTCACTCGCCAAGGTTGGCCCGGTGCCGAGCGGCACGCCGACGCTTCAGGCCGCGATACAGTCAATCGACTTTCAGGAAGCGTTAGAAGCCGCCACGGTCATCGAAGCTGCCCGCGAAGTGGCCAGGAAGGAAGCGACGGCGCTCATGGCGGAGACAAAAGGCGAGGCGGTTCGGCTTGCCGGCCGGGCGGACGCCCGGCGGGAGACGGCAAAGGCCGAGGTTGAGAGGACCAAAGTCGATCTCGAAACCGCGGCACTGAAAACGAAGGCGGAGAAGGACAGGCTTCGAGCCAAAGCCCTCTCCCCGGAGGTGAAGCAGGATCTCGCGGTCTTCCTTGCCAAGGGCTACACCCAGCCATCCCCGGGAGTTAACGCATACGAGAGGTTCCCCGGCGTTCTTCAGCCGGTCTCGTACAGTCGGCTCGTCACGATGGGCTGCCTCGAACAGACACCGCAGGGACTTGCGAAACTTCTTCGCGTCGGGGCCGAGCCGCGGCGGGGCAACGACAGGCCGCAGTGGAAGTTCTATGCGTTTGAGCTTCGGCCCGAGGCCGAGCCGTTTCTAAAGAAGGTGCAGGCGCTGCTCATTGAGCTTGGCCCGGTGCTGGTCGAGGATGGGCTCCTCGCTCCGTAGGCGCGGCCGAGACTTTTTATCAACGACTTAAAGTTCGGTCTCAAGTTTCGGCGATCTGCGGCCGACAGCAAAGCATAACGGACGCGGTTGTTCTCGCGTACGAGGTATCACGGCTTGGTCCGGGCGGCTCCCCGATAAGCGGCCGCCTGGACGAGGCCGAGGATCCCACAGATTAGGTTATAGGTGCGGTTTTAGTCCCGTATGGGACACTCGCCGGGACCGGGCGGGTCGGTCATTGACCGATTCGCCCGGCTCCGGTTTTTCTTCCCGAGCTGCCGACGGCAGTTCGGAAGACTCTTCTGTGCTCGGACCCTCTGCCTCACTACGGCGTGCGCCCGCTGTCGTTGCCCGACCGACTCGAGGGAAGCGGACCTCAGCCCCCGCCTCCCTCGGCTCGGTCTTCTCTTTGGCCGTCTTCACCGCCTCGCGCGGTCGGAAGGGGGCTTCGTCAAACCGGCACTTCACTTAGCAGAGGCAGCATGTCAGCGAAAAAACCTGTCCACGAACTTCGCCTGGGGCGCATTCGAGCAGCGGTCTGGGAAAACGACTCGGTCAGCGGACCGTTTCACTCCGTGACCCTTTCTAGGCTCTACAAGGACGACTCCGGCCAGTGGGCCGACGCAGCAAGTTTCGACCGGGATGACCTTCCGCTCGTGGCAAAACTCGCGGACCAGGCTCACACCTGGATCTACGAGCAGCGTTTAGCTGCGAAAGGTGTCGCCGCCGAGGAAGCCGCCCCGTAGTCGTCAGCGCGGAAGCGTCCGCTCTATCCGAATTGGCCGGTGATGAACCGTGCTGGCCCGAAGAGAGCGGACGCTGATTGACTTCTGGGGACGCGCCACCCGCCTCCCGCTCTCGCCTTTCAAATCTTGCTCTCGAACCGCCCGCTCCGCCGCACGGGCGTGCCGGCCTTGCGGCCGTTTCGCTCCGCTTTCGCTTCGCCACTGCCCATGCACCGGCTCCGCTTCCACCGCGGCGATTTGCGCCTCCTGAATCAGGCAGACGCGGCCCGGTAGGGCCGCGGCGAGATCTTGTTTTCTCCGCTTACGGGGGGTGGGCCTCCCAACCAGGGGTGAAGAGGCCCACCCCCCGGAACCGGGAAAACGTGACGGGCAGGGCCAGACAGAAAACCCGTGGTCGGAAGATGCTTCGGCGTCTCGGCCCGAGAAGTCGGAGCACAAAGATGGAACAGGAAAAGAAGCGATACATCGAAGAGAGCCGTCGGATGGACCCGCGTCGAGTAAGCATGACAAAGGGTGAGCTGCCGCACAACCCGGGGTCGCCGGAGGCCCGAACGCATGTCCCGTTGCCGGCGCTGCCGAGAACCAAAAGCCCAGTGCCGTGGCTCTCAAGCATTCACGGCACGCCCGGCCGCGGGGCGTACGGAAGTGCTTCCTACCGAGGCAACTGCTCGGGCCTTCTTATCAGAGACCTTCTCCTTTACTACCGGCCCCGTCGGGTGCTCGACCCCATGTCCGGCGGCGGGACGTGCCGCGACGTGTGTCTCGAACTCGGGGTCGAGTGCGTGAGTAAGGACATCCGCTCGGGCTTTGACGCGGCCGACCCGGCATCCTACGTGGGGCTTGGCACGTTTGACTTCGTCTGGCTGCACCCGCCGTACTGGAAGATGATTCGCTGGAGCGACGACCCCCGCTGCCTTGCTAACGCGCCGACGCTTGACGACTTCTTTGCCCGCCTCGGGGACGTGCTCGCAAACTGCCGCGGCGTGATGACCCCGCGCGGCGTCACGGGTGTTCTCATGGGCGATCACCGCGAGGGTGGCCGTTACCACGCGCTGCCCTTTCGGACCTTTGCGGTCGCGGAGCAGGTCGGGCTTGAACTCGCGGCCCCGGAAATCATCCGGTTCAGTCACGGCACAACATCGGCAGCGAGTAAGGAGTACCCGATAAGCATCATCCCCCGGGTCCACGATGTCTGCCTGCTCCTTAAATCAGCCGGTTAACCCCGGGGGCTTTCGGCACGCACCCTGTCGCTTGACTTCGGAGCCGGCCCTATGCAAACAAAAAGAGGCCGGGAAGGGCTGATACCCTCCCCGACCCGACTCATTGCGTAAGCGGTGAGCGGCCGAAGCGTGGTGAGATACGCTCCGGCCTTTTGGTGATTACTTAGTGCATCTGCTTTAGTTCCCGCCGTGCTCGCAGCGGCGGGAACTCGTCCTCAAGAACCACCCACGTCTCACCACGCTCCGTACACGTCACGACTACGAATCCAGTCTCGGCTCGGTCACGATGGACCGAAACGAGTAGCGCCTTGCCCATCTTCTCAAGGGCAGTCGTGCCGTGCTCGCTTGTGACCGTCTCCTCCCAATCGATCGACACGTGCCGGGCGACGGCGACGCAAGTGTCCTCGACATCAAGCAGTCGGTTCGCACAGGGGCTTGAGCGAAGCTCCCCCGGGTCGAGCTTTACGACACTTGCTGGCACCTCGAACTTCAGCCCGCTCGGGTGCTCGAAGCCGACAAAATCTCCTTTCATTGTTGTTTGAGTCATGGCAGTATTCTCTCTCACTGGTTGCCGTCCGGTTTATCCCCGGCTCGGCTTTGTTGTTAGTACCCCGCCTCTGGCTGCTTGATGGCCAAGTGGGGTGTTCGAAAAGCGGGCGCGACTTGCTCGATACAAGCCGCACCCGCAGTGGGATTTTCACCTCCCGCTCGAACCGTCTGCGCCGTCCCCGCTCCAACGGGGCCAGCGTGACTTGAACCTTGAACTTGAACCTTACCCCGGGGAGAAATCCCACTCGTCCGGGGAGTTGGTGCGCTACCAACTCGTAGTTCTGAGCACCGCTTCGTGTAGCCCGCTGGCGAAGGCACTCACGCCGTAAGCAAGAGCCCTAATCACCAGCAGTCCCATGAAGCCGGCCGAGACGTGCAGAGCGTCACGGCCGTTCGGCCAGGGGTTATCCCCTGGCTGAACTCTTTCCCGGCCGAGTGTGGGCTTCGGGTCGAGAAGCACCTGGGCCAGATGCTTTCCCCGATACCCAACTCCCGTGTTCATCACGACCGTGTCGGGAAGCCCGTCGTCCTCAAGCACGTAAAGCCGGCCGTCCTTTCCCTGCACTTCGATCCGGTGAACCCGACGCACGATCGTGTTTCCGTTCTCGATGTGCATCCACTTACAGTACCGACCTTCAATCACTTCATTCTTCATCCTTGGTCTCCGAGTCTTAGCCCCACCCTTCGCCTGGGGCACAGGCTTGACGACTCCATCATGGAAGCCGTCAATGCCTCACGGAGAATGAACCGCGGTAACCTCGAAAAGGGAGAAGACCCACAAGGGGCCTTCTCCAGGACGAGCAGAGTTAATCCCCACGAAGTCACGCCGAAGCGTCGTTACAGGGGCATTACTCGTGCTCGTCCAACTCGCCGTTCACCACGGTGAAGGGCTTTCCCGTCGTTGTTTTTCCTTCCTGACGGGACGAGTGGAAGGTAATGAGCCGCGAGGAAGTGCCACGGCACATCTCGCCGACTCCTGCCGGTGTTTTTAGTGGCGGTCCCTCACGAGAGAGCCACTCACTTCTCCTGGCGGGGAGAGAACGATTAGATTCCGAAGTTGAAGGTCGAGCCGGTTAGCCCGACGACACAATCCTAACGCGGCGACCCGCTCCGTGGAGTGCTCTTCAGGCAGGTTCGCACTGAACCACGGCTACCCCCAGACAACACCCGCACTCAACGCCCCCCGCTCCCCCCTCGCTCGACACTTCTGCCTCGCTCCCCGCTTGCGGACGGCTTCGGCACCGGCCGAAGGCGGCTCCCGGCTGCAAGCCCGTGCCGGAGCGTGGCTCCGTCACTGACGGGCTTGCACGCGCCGGGCTGTCCGCCTCCGTCCGGCACCTCACCCGGCTGTTTCCATGTTTTTCACCCCAGGCTCGCCCTCCAGCTTTGCGTGAGAGGGCCGATCCCGGGGCGAAAAACATGGCCTTCGGGGGAGAGGCCCACTCGGTAACGAACAACCTGCGAGGACGAACCATGTCAGCATCCGAAACCAAGCCGCGCTTTTCGCTCGGCACCGTCGTCATCACCCCGGGGGCGCTTCAAAGCATTCCCGAAGAGCAAGTGCGGGCAGCACTTCGCCGACACGTCTCCGGTGACTGGGGCGAGGTAAACCAAGATGATCGTGAGGAGAACGAGCTGAGCCTTCGAGAAGGCTTTCGCCTCCTCTCCGCCTACCGGCACGACGGCGTGAAGTTCTGGCTCATCACCGAGGCCGACCGGAGCTTGACGACCGTGCTGCTGCCCGAAGAGTACTGACCAATACCGCGGGCACGGCTTGCGGCCGTGCCCGCTCTTTACCGCCCTCGGCCTGTCTGCTGCGCGGCATCTTGCCCGTTCACTTGATGCCGTGCTTACGGCAGTTTCGCGCTTCCTCGCGCGGCATGTTCCATGACCACCGCCGATTCCGCGCTCCGCGGCACGGCGTTGTCCGTAACTGGTAGCGCGTGCGAGTTTGCGGAAGTGAGCGGTTTTTCTGTCGCTAGCAGTTGGCCGACCCACCTTGTTCTCAGGCACGGATCTCTGCTCGCGGTGGGTCGGCCAACACGCGGCGCGATCATCGCGCGGGCGGATGTTCGATTTTCTTGAGCCGATGTACAGCGCCGTGGTAGAACCGGATCATGCTCAAGTCCTACGTCGGCATCGCCACCCGTGACGGGCTCGAACGGTTCTGCCCCGAGCATCCGTCCGTCACCCGCTTCCTCCTCCGCCAGGCCGTCCGGCTCAAGCGACGGCGCGCGGTCTGCCTCTGGGCAGTGATCCCCGACACGGACGCAGAAGACGTGTGCGACGAGTTGTTGCACGGGACCAAGCAGGACGCGCTCAAGCTTCTCCGCTCGACGGCCAAGGAACTCGGACCGCTTCTGCCCTAACCCGTTTAGCGTCCCCCTCTTGGCAGCTACGGGGCCACTTTCCTAAAAGGCGCTGTTTTCCTGAACAGGAAAATGGTCTATAATCGGAAAATGGCACTCGAAACCACCACCCTAGCTGAGGCGGACATGACCCGGGGGCAAATGCCGACCGAGTCTGAAATCCTTTCTATGCTTCGACTTGGGGAGATCAGGTTCGATCCGTTTTCCGTCGCAGTCCAGTCGGCCGACGAGATGGACAGGCTACCCGGCAAGCGAATCGATGCCCTCCTTCAGCTCTCGTGGGAGGAGACGTCACTCACCTTCGTTGCCGAGTGTAAGCGGTTTCTGACGGCGAAGTCGCTCGATGACGCCATCGTGCAGGCAAAGCAGTATGCCGCGAGAAGGAACGCCTTGCCCCTCGTCGTCACGTCGTTCCTGGGGCGTGATGCCATCTCGAAGCTCGAATCCGAGAAGGTCAGCGGCATCGACTTGTGCGGCAACGGCCTCGTCGTCGTACCAGGAAGGTGGCTGGTGGTCCGGTCTGGAGAGCCTAACCGGTTCCGGTCCGAATCCGCGATCAAGAACGTCTACCGGCGGACCAGCTCGGTCGTCGCCAGGCTCTTCCTGACCTGCCCGGAGTTCTCCTCGGTGCAGGACGCCCTAGACGAGCTGACCCGCCGCGGCGGGCGGGTCACGCTCGCCACCGTGTCCAAGGTCTGCAAGGCGCTGGCCGACGACCTCGTCATCGAGAAGACGCGGGACGGGGCGACCCGCCTAAATCTCCTCCAGCCGGAGAAGCTCATCGACCTCCTGGCCGAGAACTTTATTCCGCCCGAGACCGGTGCTCGCCTGACGGGTAAGTTCCGGGGGGAGACAGCGGAGCTGTTGACGATGCTTACGCGGTGGGAAGCCGAGACCGGCGGCAGGGCCGTGCTCACCGGGCCGAGTTCAGCGGGTGGCTACGCGGTGATGGCCCGGGAAGCGGCCCAGTCGTTCTACTGTTCGAGAATCGACGCCCTGGTGAAATTCCTCGGCGAGCGGTTTCAAAGGACGGACCGCTTTGCCACCCTGAACCTTGTTGAGACCCGCGACGACACTGTTTACTTCGACCGCCGTGAGAGTTTCCTCGCCTCGCCTGTGCAGACCCTTCTCGAACTCTGGTCGGGTGACAAGCGCGACCGGGAGACTGCCGAGCAGGTCCGCCGTGTCGTGCTCGACGAGGTCGCACGCGCCGCAGGGAGGAAGGAACGGTGATGGACCCGCTCCGGACGAATCTCCTCGACCTGCTCTTCGCCCTCGACGGACAGCGGGTGCCGATCACCGTCGGCGGCGGCTTCGGCCTGTTCCTCAAACGCCACCACCTGACCGCCCGCGGAGAGCGGACACTCTTTGCCGAGCTGCCGGAGCCGCGGGCGACGAACGACATCGACGTATTCCTCCGTGCTGACGTGCTGACCGATGTCACAAGGAGCCAAGCCGTGGCCGCAGCTATCCGCGGCCTCGGCTACGAGCCGGTGGCCGGGGCGGAGTACCTTCAGTGGAGGCGCGCGGTCGCGGTCGGCGGGGTGGCGCAGGAGGTAAAAATCGACCTACTCGTCGGTCCAACCGACGAGCACCGCTCGAAGCTCCACGTCAATCCGCCGCGGGTGCGGCCGAAGGGTAAGAGTGTCGGCCTTCACGCCTACGAGACGAAGGAAGCGCTTTACCTCGAAGACAGACCGGTTTCAATCACCGTGAGCGGCACCCGCTCGGGAGGCGAGGCGCACACGGCAACCGTCTTCGTCCCGGAGGCCTTCCCGTACCTGATGATGAAGCTGTTCGCGTTCGACGATCGCCAAGCGGACGCGAACAAGGACCTCGGCCGGCACCACGCTCTCGACCTCTACACCATCGTCGGCATGATGACCGAGGGGGAGTACGACCGCGCCAGGCAGCTCGGCGAAGCGAGCCGCTCCGATGACCGGTTCGTGAGAGGGTGCGCGATCGTGGGCGACCACTTCGGCACGCCAACCTCGGCCGGCGTCCTGCGACTGCGCGAACACCGACTGTTTCGGGACGACTTTCGTCTGGGTGAGTTCTTCGCCGTGCTCGGCGAGATCTTCCATCGGTAGGACAATGCCTAATGAGAACCGCGGCAACTGACATTGCCGCCACGATTTGGAAGCAGCATGCTCGTGGGGTTTTGGGGCGATCGCTCGACGGAAGTCAGGAAGCTACCACGTCACGACCCGCACTGAACCCGAAGCCCAACCCGGTCCCTTATGGCAATTACACTAAACGGCTTTCGGTTGGAGTTAAGCGATCAGTCCTTTACCGGCTGCGTCGCGGAGCAGACTGACTCGAAGGCAGTCGATGCCCTGCGAGACGAGCACGCCAAGGAGTGGTTCCTCTACTGGCGCGGCGGCCGGGTACTCGGCCTCCCCCTCGTCGAGTCGCCGAAGCGGCAGCCGGGGGCTCGGCACGTCTACAACACAAGCGACCTCGACACGCTTCACGTCGTCGCCGGCCGCATCGGCGACGTTCTCCCAAGCCTATTTCCCGACTACCCGCCGTATCGCCGCCGCCGCCGGTCGTTCTCGTTCCTGGCCCGGAAGCAGGAGATGGAGATCGTCGGCCGCGTGACGAACGGGTGGCGAGATCTGCCCGCCCTCGTCAAGCTGTTCAGCATCAAGCCTCGCTTCAACCTGGAGCCGAAGATCATCGAGGACCGGGAGGGGGAGACCACGCTCGGCCTGTTCGTGGACATCGAAACCCGGTGGCAGATTCGGGCACCGGTGGACGAACTGTCCGCCGCCGGGATCGACCTGTCCGGCCTCGCGGTCATCCGGCGCTCCCCCGTGCCGGGTCAGAAGGCGCTTGTCGGCACCATCCGGGCGGTGGCAGGCGGTCACGTCGAGCTTGAAGAATCGTTCGACGACACCCGAAGCGTTCCGACCGAAGATGTCTGGGTCGAGGGGAGCCGCTCGGCCTTCTCCCGCTCGCTCCGCCACCTGCTCGGGGAGCGGCAGTACGACCGGTTCGAGGTCGCGCGGCAGCGAGAGGAAGGCAAGCTGTTTCTCGGGGCGGACCTCGACAAACTGATCACAGAGATGGGGAAGTTCCTTTGGAAGAAGGACTTGATCCCGCTCGCCCACGGCCTTAGCTGTCGCGTGCTCGACCGCATCGAGTTGACAAACACCCCCGACTTCCAGTCGGTGCGGTTCGCCGGCGATGTCGAACACTGCTACGACGCCGCCAAGACCAAGCGGCACGTCTGGGCGTGGCCGGGGCTGCTCCGCTTCGGGCCGTTTGACCGAGACATTTTCACGAAGCGCTCCCCGCGGATCCTCGTCATCACCCCGGATAAGATCGCCGGGCGTGTGAGCACGTTCATCGGGCACTTCAAGAACGGCATCCCGTCGGCGTCAGCTTCGACCTACCAGAAGGGGTTTGCCGCCACGTTCGGGCTCGCAAACCCGACCTTCACCCCCGTCTCGGTGCAACTGCTGGGACTGAGTGAAGAGCAGGTCGCGCCCGCCTACCGCAGGACCATCGAAGAGCACCTGGCGACGACAGAGGCAAGCTACGACGCCGCCTTTGTCGTCCTCCAAGACGCCCAGGCGAGGCTCCCGGACGCGATAAACCCGTACCTGCACGCCAAGGCCACGCTGCTCATGCACGGGATCGTCTCCCAGCAGAGCCGCTTCTCAACCATCTCGGCCGCCGAGTCGGACCTCCAGTGGAAGCTACCGAACATCGCCACGGCGATGTACGCCAAGCTCGGCGGGACGCCGTGGACGGTGGCCCAGGCCCAGAACGCGGACGACGAGATCGTGGTCGGGATGGGCATGGCCGAGCTGTCAAACAGCCGGTTCGAGGAGCGGCACCGCTACACGGGCATCACGACCGTGTTCCGGGGCGACGGCAACTACCTGCTGTCAAACGTCTCCCGGGTCTGCAACTACGCCCAGTACCCGGAGGTGCTCCGCACGACGATCACGAGCCTCCTGGAAGATCTGCGGGAGCGAAACGGGTGGCGGCCCGGCCACACCGTCCGGGTTGTGTTTCACGCGAGGAAGCCGCTCAAGAACGTGGAGGTGGCGCAGATCGTCCGAGACTGCGTCACCAAAGTGGGGCAAGGCCTCAACATCGAGTTCGCCTTCCTGACCATCGAGACGAGCCACTCGTTTAAGCTCTTCGACAGCGAACAGCAGGGGCACGAGAAGCGACCAGGGCAAGGGCGAAAGGGGGTCTTCGCTCCGGCCCGCGGGACCATCGCCCAACTCGGCCGGTACACCCGGCTGCTGACGACGAACGGGCCGCACCAACTCAAGCGGCCCGCCTCGCCACTCCCCTCGCCGCTCCTCATCCACCTCCACCGCGAGTCGCAGTACCGAGACCTGGACTACCTCGCCGAGCAGGTGCTGAAGTTCACCTCGCTCACCTGGCGCTCGACGCTTCCGGCTTACGCCCCGGTGACCATCTACTACTCGGAGCTGATCGCCGACCTACTCGCCAGGCTCCCGGCCGTCGGCGACTGGTCGCCGGCGACGCTCAACACGAAGTTGCGCTTCAACCGGTGGTTCTTATGACCTCACCGCTGCTGCTAAGCTACGGCCGCCAACTGGACGAGCTTGTCGGGTTCATCGCCAAGGAGTGGCGGCCCGACAGCCCCGAGGCAATGTTCGCCCTGCATGTGTTCGATTCCGCCGGAGAAGCTGGTCCCGTGCCCGGCCGGCCTGCGTTGTCGGCGCTGGACGGTGTTGAAGTCGGCCGCGCGCCGGCTCTGGCCGTGGCCGGCTACCAGCTCGCTCACTTAAGCAGCGCGCCGCCCGATTTGGCCGAGAAGTGGCGAGCCGGGGTAAAGCGGCTCAGTGAGAAGAACCCGTTCCCGCCCGACAGACAGGCATTTCCTTTCCGCCCGCTGGAACTTTACGGCATCGTTCTCGGTGCCGGCAGGCTGCTCGCAGCCGACTCGCCCGAGCGGGCGTGGCTTGCCGGTGTTCTTCGCCGACTCGAAACCACGGCGGTAACGGGCCTGTGGGCGAAGGTGATTGGCCGCCTTGCGGCGTCTCACCTCGGCGTCAAGTGGTCGGGTGACTGGCCGGCACCCGCTGCGTGTCAGACGGCGGAGGAGCTTGCCGCCCTCCGGTGGGTCGCGTCAGCCGCAGAGCACGCCGGGACGAAGCACTTTGACGTTCGGGCGGTTGACGAGGCGATCCTCAAGACCGCGGCGGTCACGCAAGTCGAACCGACGGATGTCGCCCGCGCCGCGGTGCTGTATCACGCGCTCCGGCGTGCCGCACACGAGCGCCTTGAGTCGGACCTCGCGGCCACGTGGCAGGTGAGCCGGCCGACCCAGGACGCGCTAGAGCTTGTGACGGTTCTCTGTCGCCGGTTCCACCACTTCGCCCGGCAGATTCAGGTTCGCCGGGAGAGCCGCAACACCATTCAGTTCACCGACGAGTACGACGTGCAGGACGCCATGCACGCGCTCCTCCGGCTGCACTTTCCCGACGTCCGGGCCGAGGAGTGGACCCCGAGCTACGGCGGGCGATCCACCCGCACGGACTTCTTACTCAAGCCCGAGCGAGTGATGATCGAGGTCAAGATGACCCGCCGGTCACTGAACCAGCGTGAGGTAATCTCCCAACTGACCGAGGACAAAGAGCGATACCGCTCTCACCCGGACTGCCAGGCTCTGGTTTGCTTCGTCTACGACCCGGCGGGCGTCTGCGACAATCCGGCCGCGCTGGAGAACGACGTGTCGGTTCGCACCGGTGACTTCCGTGTCGAAGTCGTGGTCGCACCGCAAGGAAGTTGAGAATGAATCGGGCCGCACCCGTGCGCCCCCCCCTTGGGAGATGAACGTGAAGAAGAGCCGAGTCATCGCTACCTGTCTGGTGAACTCGAGCATGATCACCCGCATCGAAGATGCGGAGCATGCCGTTAAGCAGATCTTCCTTGAAGAGTTTCCGGCCGCGAACTTCGCCCAGTGGGACCGGGATATCGACGACCAAGCCGCGGAGCACATCATCAAGACGGTCGGCCGGGCTTCGCAGATCAATGTGAAGCGGTTTATCGAAGACCTTTGGTGAGCCGCGCCAACCCAGCCGCTTAACAACGACTCGGGGCTAGCTGGTGCACCGTGGCCGACTTGGCACGACGCGAGGAAGAAGCAGGCAAGGGAGACAGCTCCCCTGCCTGAAACGGCATCACGGGGCGGTCAGGAGGCAGCAAACTGCGGACCGCTAAACCATCCCCGCGTTCGGCTGCAAAACGAGCACACAGAGAGCATCACGGGAACTTCGACCAAGACGCCGACTACGGTCGCTAGCGCCGCCCCGGACTCCGGACCGTAGAGGGCAATCGCGGTCGCCACCGCAAGCTCGAAGAAGTTGCTCGCCCCGATAAGCGCGCCGGGGGCAGCCACGTTATGTGGAACGCGAAGCGCCCACATCAGCCCGTAGGTCAGCCCGGAGTTGAAGTAGACTTGGATCAGAATCGGCACCGCGATAAGCCCGACGTGGAGCGGGTGGTTTAGGATGTTGTCCGCCTGAAACGCGAAGATGAACACGAGCGTTGCCAGCAGGGCCAAAACCGCCACCGGCTGGAACCGAGCTAGGAAGTCCCGCTCGAACCACTCCTTCCCCTTTGACCGCACCAGGAGCAGCCGGACGAGGATCCCTATGGCCAGTGGCACCATGATGAACACCGCGACCGAGAGCAGGATCACGTTAAACGGCACCGCGAGTCCCGCCACGCCTACCAAGAGGCCGACGATTGGTGCAAAGAGCACGAGCATGATCAGGTCGTTCACCGCGACCTGCACCAGCGTGTACGCCGGGTCGCCGTCCGTCAGGTAACTCCAGACGAAGACCATCGCCGTGCATGGGGCCGCGGCGAGGATGACAACCCCAGCGGTGTACTGCCGGGCCAAGTCTTCCCCGATGAGCGGCAGGAAGAGGTGCTGGAAGAACAGCCACCCGAGGGCGAACATCCCGAACGGCTTCACCAGCCAGTTCACGAGCAGCGTGACCGCAAGCCCCTTCGGCTTCCGCGAGACGCCCTTCAAGGCCGCGAAGTCAATTTTCATCATCATCGGCACGACCATCAGCCAGATGAGGACCGCAATCGGCCCGTTAATCTGGCTTCCTTTGCCGAACTCAAGCCCGCGAAGGGCCTGGGTCACCTCGGGGAGCGTGCGGCCAATGAGGACACCGGCGACCATGCAAAGCGCCACCCACAGCGTGAGGTAGCGCTCGAACAGGCTCATCCGTTTGGGGGCGTCGTTCGACTCGACCGGTGCCGGCGGGGTGTGGGTTTCGGTCGCACTCATGCCGCGCCTCCGGTCACGCCGATGGACGCGAGGAGCAACTTCACCTTCTCCTCGATGAGGTCACGGATGCGGCGAAACTCGTCGTCGGGAAGCTCCTTCGGATCGGGGATTTGCCAGTCCTCGCGCAGCTCAGCAAGAACCAGCGGGCAGGCATCGCCGCAGCCCATTGTGACGGCCGCGGTGATGGGTTGGCCGTTGAACCGATCGATCCCCTTCGAGTTATGGGTGGAGAGGTCGTAGTCTCTCTCCTTCATGAACTGGATGGCCCGGGGATTTACTTTCCCCGAAGGCCGGCTGCCGGCCGAGTACGCCTCGACGGCGTCGCCGCCGTGGATTCGGGCGAAGGCCTCCGCCATCTGGCTTCGGTTGCTGTTCTCGACGCAGACGAACAGAACTCGCTTCTTCTCGCTCATGCCGCTCTCCTCTCCAACTGGTGATTTACTTCCCGTCCCCGCGTCGCTGACCGGACAAAAGGCGACTCAACGCCAGGCAACCGCAGGGAATGCGTGCCGGGCTTGGCCGATTGCGATGCGACCGGAGGCTGGTCGCCGTTCGCGGTCAGTGGCATTACGGCTTCACCGCGTAGACCTGGACGCTGGCGGCAAACTCGTTCACGTCGTACTTTTGAAGCAGCTCGCCCAGCCCACCGTGAACGGTTTGCACCTTGGTGCTGGGCTTCGGCGTGCAGCAGGCCGACGAGCCGCTCGGGGCCGGGGTGCAGCATTCGGCCGCTGCGACCGCTTGGAGCGACTTCTCGCCGCCTGTCGGGGTGCAGCACGCTGACGAGCCGGCCGGGGCCGGGGTGCAACAGGCAGCCGCCGGAGTAGGATCCTCCATCGCCGGCGGACAGCAGCCGCCCTGCCCATCGACCTTGGCATAGGCGTTTAGGTCTTTCATCGCGTCCACAACTTGCACGGCCGAAAACCCGGCGGCGTTCAGGCCCGAGACGTAGTCCGAAATCGGAATGGCCCCGGCGATGCAGCCGACGTAAGCCATGAGGTCTTGGCCCACCTCAGCAGGAAGTTCCTTCTTAAGCGCGATGTCGGAGACTGCGACTCGGCCGCGGGGCTTTAGCACGCGAAAGATCTCACGGAGCACCGCCCCCTTGTCCGGAGCCAGGTTGATGACGCAGTTCGAGATAACGCAATCGACCGAGTTGTCGGGAAGCGGCAGCTTGTCGATGGTCGAGAGGTGGAACTCGACGTTTGTAAGGCCTTGCTTGTTGGCGTTGGCGTTGGCCCGCTCGACCATCTCCGGCGTCATGTCGATGCCGATTGCCCTACCAGTCGGGCCGACCTTCTTGGCCGCGAGAAACACGTCGAGGCCGCCGCCCGAGCCCAGGTCAACCACCACCTCACCGGGGCGCAGGTTGGCAGTGGCCGTCGGGTTACCGCACGACAGCCCCATGTTCGCCCCGGCCGGGATGCTGGACAACTCCTCCGCCGAGTAGCCAAACGCCTCGGCCACGGCGTGAACACCGGCGTTCTCGCTCGACAGGTCGCTAACTGCGACCGCCGCGTACTTCTCCCGAACAACGTCGGTGATCACCTTGCTCATCTCATCCTCCGTTTGCGTGGCAGCAGCCCCGCGTTAAGTACACTCGCCCCGGCCGCCCTTTCCTTCGTCCTCCATCAGGCAGAGGGCCAAGTCGAGCAGCGGCGAGACACACCCGTTAACGACTCGGTAGAACACGTTGTTCCCCTCCCGCCTGGAAGCGAGCATGCCGGTGTCCGAGAGCCGCGTGAGCTGATTCGAAACCGCCTGCGGCTTCATCCCTACGGCCTTCCCGAGATCCGTGACGGTTGACTCCCCGCTTCGAACCAGGTGGTGGAGGAGGCGAATTCTCGTGTCGTTTGCGAGCACCTTGAACAGAGCCATCACCTTCACCGCTTCCACGAACGAAAGGAGCGGGCGGTCATTCAGGGCCGGCCGGGTTGAGCAGCCCGCGCCGCTCTCGGCCTGCGGCTGCTTGGGCTTGGTCGCATTGGTGGCCTGCTTCGGCGTCATTGGATACCCTCGATGGATTCCAGTATTACACGAAATCGTGAACTCGTGTCAAGGCCGATCCTGACGGGCGGCGGCCGGCTGAGCGCGCGAATTGCCGTCAATCGCGGGCAAGCGGCTTGCCTTCCGCGGGTGGCCGCGGCGTGGTACATAAAGGACGTTATCAAGCACAACTCGGGACGAAGAGGGAAGTGACCGGACAAGGCCATTCGAGCACCGAACTTGTGGCGGTAAAGGCTGTGTCCGGTGTAGGGATGCCTAGGCTCGTGGCCGAGGCGGGGTCGGCCGCTCAGTTCGCCTGGGAAGAGTTCTTCGAGGGCGAACTTGCCAACCCTCACACCCGGAGGGCTTACGAGCGGGCCGTCCGACGATTCCTCGGCTGGTGCCGGGATCGCGGTCTGGGACTTCCGCAAATCAGCCCGGCTCACGTTGGCCGCTACTTCGGTGAGCACCCGGGCAGCATTCCGACGAAGAAGCAGCATCTGGCCGCCGTCCGGCGGCTATTCGACCGGCTCGTCGTCCGCCACGCCGTTCTGCTCAACCCCGCCCTTTCTGTCCGGGCGGAGCGCTACCGAGCCGTCGAGGGAAAGACTCCCGAGATAACTGTTTCCCAAGCCCGCAGGCTGCTCGCGTCCGTCGATACTTCGCACGTCGTTGGCCTCCGCGACCGAGCAGTGATTGGCGTCCTCGTCTACACCGCGGCAAGGGTCGGAGCTGTCGCCAAGCTCGACCGCCGCGACCTCCGCCACGACGGGACGCAGTGGAGCCTGCGGCTCGCAGAGAAAGGCGGCAAGGCGCGAGATATTCCGGTGCGACACGACTTGGAAGGATTTCTGCTCGCCTATCTCGGTGCTGCGGGGTCGAAAGCCGATGGCGGCATCGGGCCGCTCTTTCACGCCGCGGCCGGGCGCTCGCGCACGCTCACCGGGCGAGGTATGAGTGCCGCCGACATGGGCAGGATGGTGAAGCGGCGGCTTACTGACGCCGGGCTTCCGAGCCACCTCTCACCGCACTCGTTCCGGGTTGCAGTGATAACCGACCTGCTCGAACAAGGTGTTCCGCTCGACGAGGTACAGCACCTGGCCGGGCACGCCGATCCGCGGACCACCCGCCTCTACGACCGCCGGCAAAAGCGGGTCAGCCGTAGCGTCGTCGAGCGGATCTCAGTCTGACGTGGCCTCCAGAGCGGCATCGCCGCTGGCCCAATCCTCCTCACGCATCACCAGCCGGTAGAGTGCCGGGAGGACGAAGAGCGTCAAGATGGTGCTGGAGAGGATCCCACCGATGACGACCGTCGCGAGCGGCCGCTGCACCTCGGCCCCCGTCCCCGTCGCAAGCGCCATCGGCACGAACCCTAAGGCGGCCACGACCGCGGTCATTAGCACCGGGCGAAGCCGGGTGAGCGAGCCGGAGAGAATCGCAGCGTCGCGGGCGACTCCCTCCCGTCGGAGGCCGTTGATGAACGACACCATGACTAGGCCGTTTAGCACCGCGACGCCGGAAAGAGCGATGAACCCGACCGCGGCGGAGATCGAAAACGGCATTCCCCGCAGCCATAGCGCCGCCACGCCGCCCGAGAGGCCGAGCGGGACGGCGGTGAAGACCATGAGCGTCTGCCTGACTGAGCCGAAAGTGACAAAAAGCAGGAGCCCGATGAGGAAGAAACAGGCCGGCACCACGACGAGCAGCCGCGCCTTTGCGGCCACCAGGTTCTCAAACTGCCCGCCCCAGGTGACCCAGTAGCCGACCGGGATCTCCACCTCCCCTCCTATCGCGCGCTCGGCCTCGGCGACGAAGCCCGCGAGGTCCCGCCCGCGGACGTTTGTCTGGACCACGACCCGCCGCTTGCCATCCTCCCGGCTGATCTGGTTCGGCCCCTCGACAAGCCGCACGTCGGCGACGCTCTCCAGCGGCACGAACCCCGGCCGCCTCGGCGGCGAGCCGCTCCTGACGGCCGCCTCTTCCCGGGCCGGGAGCGGTACGGGAAGCCGTCTCAGCCTCGACACGTCGCCGCGCAGGTGCTCCGGGAGCCGGACGACCAGTTCGAACCGCCGGTCGCCTTCGAGGATGAAGCCGGCCTCCCGCCCGCCGACGGCCGTAGCGAGCACCGTTTGGATGTCGTCCACGCTGAGCCCGAGCCGGGCCGCCGCCTGCCGCTTGACGGTCACGTCGAGGACGGGGAGGCCGGACACCTGCTCGACCTTGACATCAGCCGCGCCCGGGACCTTGCCAAGCACCCGGGCAATGGCGGTCGCAACAGGGAGCATCTGCTCGAAGTCGTCCCCGAAGAGTTTCACCGCCACGTCACTTCGGACGCCGGCGATGAGTTCGTTGAATCGCATCTGGATCGGCTGGGTGAACTCGTAGTTGTTCCCAGGAAGTTTGCCAACGAGCCCCTGAAGCCGGTCGAGGAGTGCGCCCTTCTCGAGGGCCGGGTCGGGCCACTCGGTGCGGGGTTTCAGGATGACGAAGGTGTCGGAGACGTTCGGCGGCATCGGGTCCGCCGCCACCTCCGCCGTTCCGGTCTTCGAGAAGACGAGCGCCACCTCGGGCTCGCCGCCCACCGCCCGCTCGACCTCGGACTGCATCTGTTGGGACTGCGTCAGGCTCGTCCGTGGCGCGCGGATGGCCTGGATGAGCACGTCCTTCTCGTCGAGCGTCGGGGCGAACTCCTGCCCGAGTGACGAAAACAGCCAGACGGAAGAAAGGAAAATGGCGGCGGCGAGGGCAACGACCAAAGCCGGAACGCGGAGGGCGAACTGAAGCGCCGGCCGGTATCCCCGCTTGAGGAGCCGGATGGCGACGTTCTCCGACTCCCGGACGTTCCCGCCCAAGCCGAGGGCGGCCATCGCCGGGATGAAGGTTAGGGAGAGCACGAACGCCCCGGCCAGGGCGAAGATGACCGTCAAGGCCATCGGCCGGAACATCTTCCCCTCGACCCCGGTGAGGAACAGGATGGGCACGTAGACGATGACGATGATGGCCTCGCCAAACGCCGTGGCGCTCCGGACCTGGGCGCTTGCTTCATAGACGGTGCGGAGCCGCTCGGGCAGCGTCAGCCGGCGGCCGAGTTCGTGCTGCCTCTCGGCGAGCTGCCGGACGCAGTTCTCGACGATGATAACGGCCCCGTCCACGATGAGGCCGAAGTCGATGGCCCCGAGGCTCATCAGGTTCCCGCTCACCCGCGTCTGGACCATGCCGATCGCGGTCAGGCACACCGACAGGGGGATCGCGAGCGCCGTGATGAGTGCCGCTCGAAGGTTTCCGAGAAGAACGAAGAGGACGACGACGACGAGGATCGCCCCTTCGGTCAGATTTTTCTCGACGGTCGCAATAGTGGCATCGACTAGCTTTGTCCGGTTCACCACCGGCTTCGCGCGGATGCCCGGGGGGAGCGTGCGATTGATCTGGGCGAGCCTCTCATCGACCGCCTGGGAGACCGTCCGGCTGTTCTCGCCGATGAGCATGAGGGCGGTGCCTACGACCACCTCTACGCCGTTCTCGCTGGCCGACCCGGTCCTCAGTTCGGACCCGACCCCGACCACCGCGACCTGCCCGACCTGGACCGGGACGCCGTTCCGCTCGCGGATCACGATGCCGGCAATTTCCTCCTCGCTTGTAAGCAGGCCCGAGGAGCGGACGACGTAGGCCTCCCCCCGCTCCTCGATGTACCCGGCCCCGGTGCTCCGGCTGTTCTTTTCGAGAGCGCGGAGCAGGTCGTCGAGTGTCACGCCGAAGGCGACGAGCTTGAGCGGGTCCGGCTGGACGAGGTAACGCTTCGGGTAGCCCCCGATCGAGTCCACCCCCGCGACGCCGGGGACCGTCTTGAGCTGCGGCCGGACGACCCAGTCCTGGAGTTCTCGAAGGTAGGCCGCGCGCTCGAGCGGGGAGCGGAGGGACCGGCCCTCGGGGGTGAGGTACGACCCGTCCGGCTGCGGCCCAGGCATACCGGCCGTCGCCTTGCCGTCTCCGTGGTACTCGACGACCCACATGACGATCTCGCCGAGCCCGGTCGAGACCGGCCCCATGACCGGCTCGGCTCCGGGCGGGAGCGCCGCCCGCGCCTGGGCCAGCCGCTCGCCCACCTGCTGCCGGGCGAAGTACACATCGACCGCGTCGTCGAACACCGCCGTCACTTGCGAGAAGCCGTTTCGGGAGAGCGAGCGGGTGGTGACGAGCCCCGGGATGCCGGCAAGCGCCGTCTCGACCGGGAACGTCACCTGCTTCTCGATGTCGAGCGGGGAGAAGGCTGGGTAGACGGTGTTCACCTGGACTTGGTTGTTCGTGATGTCCGGGACCGCGTCGATAGGCAGCCGAGTAAGCGCGTTGGCACCGACCAGCGCCGTCCCGAGCGTAAGGAGCACAACGAGCACGCGGTTGTAGACCGAGAAGTGGAGGAGCTTCTCTAGCATTGCGGCTCTCCGGGGCGGAGCGCGGCCCGCGGTCGAAACTGGTTAATCGTCATCACCCGCCTCCCCCTTCTCAAACTCCGCGAGCAGCACATAGGTGTTCCCGGCTGCGTACCGCTCGCCGGCGGAAAGGCCGCCCACGATTTCGGCAAACGCCGCGTCCCGCCGTCCGACCGTCACCTCCCGCGGCTCGACACTCGCCCCTTCCTCCACAAACACGATGGTCTCTCCCTTTCGCGTGCGAAGCGCGGACGCCGCGACCGCGACCGGGACGGACACCTCTTCGAGGACAACGTCGCCGGTCACGAACATCCCCGGTTGGTATCGGCCGTCGTCGTTTCGCACTACCGCCCGCACGAACCGGGACTGCGTCGCCGGGTCGGTCACGGGTGAGAGGAAGGAGATGGACGTGGCCGACTCCCAGCCCTGCTCAGGGAACCGCACGACGACCGGTTGGCCCAGCCGCACTTTCCCGAAATCCGCCGGGAACACGTAGAGGTCGGCAAAAAGTTCGCCGTAGTCCGCGACCTCGAAGATGGTCTTGCTGTCGGAGGCGAACTCCCCGACTGTCACGTCCCGCCGGACGATCGACCCAGCTAGACCCGACCGCACCTCGTAGCGCTGGAGACTCTGATTGCTCTCGACGACCGCGACCACCTCTCCGACGGCGACCGGGTCGCCGAGGCGCTTCCGCACCTCGCGGACGACGCCGGGGAACCGGGCGGTGATCTCGGCCACCCGGTCCTCGTGGGGGGCAAGTATGCCGGTAAGGGGCAACGCGAGCTTGATGGTCCCAGGTCCGGCCGCCGGGAACGAGATCCCGTACCGTTCAAGTGACGCGGAGCCGAGCGCCGCCTGTTCCTTCGCCTCCGCGTGTCCTTCCTCTTCCTCGTCCGTAAGCGCCGGGGCCACCCGAAAGGAAATCGCAACCATCACCGCGGCACCGCCGAGAGCGATGACCCGGCGGACTCTCGAAAGCGTGTCGTTCATGGCTTACCCGTGTGTTGCTCCGATTAAGTTCCTCACAGCCTTTCGCCGAGCAACCGCTCGACCTCAGCGACGAGTTGGTGGTAGGTCTTCGCCGCCCGAAGCCGCTCGCGGCGAACCTCCGTAAGTTTTGCCTGGGCGTCAATGAGTTCGAGCTGCGAGAGGAATCCCTCTGCATACCCCTTCCGGGCGAGCGCGAGCGCCTCTTCCGAGCGGGGGACAATCTCATCTCTCATCGCGGCCATCTCGTCCCGGGCGTGGCGGAGTTCCTGATAGAGAGCGAAGAGAACCCGTTCGAGCCGCACCTCGACCGCCGCCGTCTCGGCCGAAGCCCCGGCAGTGAGCGCGTCAGCCGCCGCGATCTCGCCCTCGAAGCGGTTGAACACCGTGAGCGGGACGGTGAGTTCGGCAACAGCCGTCTGGTCCCCCCAGTCCCGTCCCTGTCGCCACCCCAGGCCGACCCCGATGTCCGGCACCCGCTTGGTACGGGCAAGCGCCGCGGCCGCCGCCCGCAGCCGCTCCTCCGCACCAGCCGCGCGCCGCTCCGGGGCGGAACCGAGCCGTGCCGCGAGCGCCTCGAAGCTCGGCAGCTCGCCGGCCGAGAACAGATCGCCCGTCGCCCGCGTGAACTGTGGGAGCTTACTCCCCCAGCGGGCCGCGAGGTTCCGCCTCGACGTGAGGAGTTCGTGCCCGGCGTGGTCCTCATCCACGCCGGCTCGCCGGACGGCGACGATCGCCCGCACTTCCTCGAATCGGGAGCCACTCCCAGCCTTAATCCGCTCCCTCACCGACCGGAGCATCGCCTCAGCGTGCCTCGTCGCCTCGCGGGCAATCGCCGCCCCTTCCTGATCAGCGACCACCGCGACGAAATCGACGGTCGTTCCCGCGAATAACTCGACCCGCCTCAGTTCCTGCTCGACGCCGGCCCTGTCCCTTGCTCGCTCGGCGGCCTTGGTGCGGCGCTCGCGCTTGCCGCCGAGTTCGACAAGTTGGCTGAGTTGGAGCGTGTTCTGATACTGCTCCCGGTTCCCGAAGTAGCCCGAGCCGATCAGATTTTCGTTACTGATCAAGAGTTCCGGATTCGGCCGCTTCCCGGCCTGCAACACCTCCGCGTCCTTTGCCCTAAGCCCCCAGCTATACGCAGCAAGCTCAGGACTTCCTGAGAGGGCCGCCGCAAGGGCGTCGGCGAGTGTGAGGTCGCCGCGGGGCTCGATGTCCTTTCCGACGTTGGCGGCAGACAGCCTTACTGCCGCCTCGTCGGCAGGCAGGTTGAGCAAAGAGTGCTCGTCCTCGGCACGGACAGACGTAGAGGAGCCGAGGACGAGCACAGGCGGAATGATGAGTGCGGCGACGGCCGTTGGCCAGGATCGCATAGAGGACACAGGGCTTGTTCGTTTTCGCGTGATCCGTTGCGGCTACCACGGATCGCTTCTCGACGAGAGACGAGAGTCCCCTGCGTCAGATGACGAGGGAGACAGTGTCGCGGATGAAGGTGATGTCGGCGAAGATGGCCTTATCCCGTGTTGGCGCGGGCCGTCGCGGAGCGGAGACGGTCAGTACCGACGAGATCACTGGGATGACCATCTGAATGACGACCGGCGTCAAGAGGGCGGCCCTCCCGATTTCGGACTTCGGATTTGATGCGAGCCGCACCTGCGTCCCCGCGAGATCAACGCACGGCATCGGACGCGAGACCGAGTGAAAACCCGCCGGAGCTTCGGGGTCGGTGGCGGCTAAGCCTTCGGCATCCCGACACCGGCCGTCCGGCCCGGCCGCCTCCAAACGGATCGACCCGTCGCCTTGCACACACCATGAGAACCCGGACGCCGAACCTCCGGTCGCGAGGACGAGCAGACTGCACACCACCAAGAAGATTGTCCGGAGGGGGATCATCGCTCCCCCGTATCACACAAGCACCGCCCAGCAAAGACGTGATGTAAAGGCCCCGACCCTCTCCCCGTCTCCCGCTACCCCCGGTGAAGACGCAGCCCGTTAAAGACGACAAGGAGGGACGCTCCCATGTCGGCGGCGATGGCCCCCCACATAGACGAGTACCCCGCGAACGTCAGGACCACGAACACGCCTTTCACGCCGAGCGAGAAGGCGATGTTCTGGCGGATGACGGACATAGCCCGGCGCGAGTGGCGGACGAGCCACGGGAGCTTCGACAGGTCGTCCGCCATGAGGGCTACGTCGGCGGTCTCGATAGCAGCATCGCTCCCCGCCGCCCCCATCGCGAGGCCGAGAGTCGCGCGGGCAAGGGCCGGGGCGTCGTTCACCCCGTCTCCGAGCATGGCGACCGCCCCGAACCTGGCGACGAGTTCTTCCACCTTTGTCACCTTGTCCGCAGGAAGGAGTTCCGCATGGACCTCGACCACCCCGGCTTCGCGGGCAATGACTTCGGCGGTTCCCCGGTTGTCGCCGGTGAGCATGACGACGTGCTCGATGCCGGCCGTGCGGAGCGCGGCTAACACGTCCTTCGCGCCCGGCCGGACTCGGTCGGCGAGCGCGATGAGTCCCGCGAGGTGGGAGTCCGTGCCGACAACGACCACCGTCCGCCCGGCCCGGGTCATCGCATCGAGCCGCTTGTGAACGTCTAAGGTTTCCTGCCCCCGTTCCTTCAAGTAGCGGTGCGAGCCGAGCCAGTGACGAACGCCGCCGACCATTCCCTCGGCTCCCTTCCCAGGGATGATCCGGAAGTCCTCGGCCGGGCGCACCGCGAGCCCGCGGGCGACGGCCTCTGCGACTACTGCGCGGGCGAGCGGGTGGGTGCTCCGGGCTTCGAGTGCTGCCGCGAGTTCCAGCAGCGCTGCCTCCGTCTGCCCGCTGAGCGGCACCACCTCGACGACCGCCGGCTTCCCCTCCGTGAGCGTGCCGGTCTTGTCGAGCGCGACCGCTTTTAGCCGCGCTGGGGTCTCAATGTACACTCCGCCTTTCACGAGCACCCCGTTTCGGGCCGCGGCGGCGAGCGCCGCAACGATGGTCACCGGCGTCGAGATCACCAGTGCGCAGGGACAGGCGATGACGAGGAGCACCAGCGCCCGGTAGAACCAGGCCCCCCACGCCCCCCCGGCGAGGAGCGGCGGGAGCAGGAGGACGGCGAGCGCGATCAGCATCACGGCCGGCGTGTAAATGCGGGCGAACCGCTCGACCCATTGCTCGGACGGGGCGCGGCGGGACTGCGCCTCGCCGACCATTCGAGTGATCCGGGCGAGGGTCGTGTCGGAGGCGGGCTTCGTGGACTCGACGGTGAGGAGGCCGTCCCCGTTTATTGTCCCGGCGAACACATCGTCCCCCGGCCCCTTCTGAACCGGGACGCTCTCCCCGGTGATGGGCGACTGATCGACCCCGCCGGTCCCGTCTGCCACACGCCCGTCGAGCGGCAGCCGGTCCCCGGGGCGGACCAGGAACCGCGCCCCGACAGGCACGTCCTCCGGCGGCACCAACTCTTCCCACCCGCCCGGGCCGAGCACCCTGGCCGCTGGCGGGGTGAGGTCCATGAGTGCCGCGACCGCCCGCCGCGCCCGGCCGACGCTCCACGCTTCGAGGGCGAGGGAGAGCGCGAACAGGAAAGCGACCGACGCCGCCTCCAGCCACTCCCCGAGGCCGACCGCCCCACCGACCGCGACCGTCATTAAGAGGTTCATGTCCGGGCTAAGCCGCCTGGCCGCGACCCAGGCTTTCGGGAACACCGTCCATCCGCTCGCGAGGATGCTCAAGCCGTAGAGAGCGAGGGATCCCCACGGTGGGCCGGCCGCCCCCTCCGTCAGACCGAGCGCGGCCGGGAGACCTGAAACTAGCCCGTGAACCGCGCACGCGAGGGCGAGGAGCACCCCACCCGCGGTAGTCAGCACCGTCCGGCGGTTCCGCTCCCAAAAATCCTCCCGGGCGGGGGCGGCCTTGCCGTCTCGCCACGGCTCGGCCCGCATGCCGGTGCGGGCGACGGCTGACCCGACCGCCTCGGCCGTCGCGGTTGACCCGGCAGCGACCGACATTTTGGCGTTCAGGATGTCGAAGGCCAAGTTCCCCTCGCCGCCGACGACGGGGCCGACTTCACGCTTCAGGACGGCCACCTCCTCGGCGCAGTCCATGCCGTGAATCCGGAACTGAAGTGTAGGTCGCTCCTGTGCCATAACTATTCCCCCTCTTGCCCGCGACGTTCCTTACCTCACGATGTCGTTGGTCGGTAGCACGGCAATCTCCAACCACGACCACTCTCGTCCTGCAACCGCACCCGCGGCCCCAACGCCCTCCGAGCGGCTCCGTGCGAGCAGGGCGATAGTCACCAGTGGCTTCATGGCGCTCCTCCCGCTTGCAACTCCGCCGCCGGGTGCGTGGTCCGAACCCCCGCCCCGGTCACACGAAGCGAAGGTTGGAATCTGCCGTTACCGGCCCGGGCCGTTACTTCTTCTCGTCCTTAGCCTCGGGCGGGAGGGCCGGCGGCTCCTTGCCGTACTTGGCCCGGTACGCGGCGGCGAACTTCTCGGCCCGCTTCGGGTTGCAGATGAAGCACTGCGACTCGGGCCGGTCGTGCTCCTTGCACCAGTCGCCCTTCTTCTTGTACTCGGCGGCAACCTTCGCATCGCACTGGGCGCAGTCGTGTTCGGGGATGCCGTGCTCCTTGCACCACCAGCCGTCGTCGGCCTCCTTCTTGTCGCCGTCCTTCTTCTTCTCGCCCACCGCCTTCGGGTCGTCCTTCGGCCCCCCGGCGTTGTCCTTCTGGCCGCACCCGGCGAGGGCCAGCACCATCAGGACCGGCGTGAGGGCGGCTAACACGCCCGCCCGCCGGATCGTCGTCGTCGCCATCGAAGTATCCTCTCGTTTCAGGTCACTCGGAACCGTCACACCAGGGCCGGCTCCTCGGTCGGAGTCGCCGCCCCCGCCTTCCGGGCGGCTCGGCCCCGGAAGGTCATCTCGAACGCTTGGTACAGCACCCGCAGCACCAGCAGCGACATCACCATCGCGCCGATCACGCCGCCGATCACCACCGTCGCCAGGGGCCGCTGCACCTCGGCCCCCATGCCCGTTGAGAACGCCATCGGGACGAACCCGAGGCACGCCACCAGCGTCGTCATCAGCACGGGCCGCAGGCGGGTGAGTGCGGCCCTCTCGATGGCCTCGGTCACGCCCATCCCCCGGTCCCGCAGTTGGCGGACGTAGGAGACGAGGATCATGTCATCGAGTACCGCCACGCCCGACAGGGCGATGAACCCGATGCCCGCGCTGATCGAGAACGGCATGTCCCTCAGCCACAGGGCGAAGATGCCGCCGACCCAGGCGAACGGGATGCCGGTGAACACCCGGAAGGAATCCAGCAGATTGCCGTAGGTGGCGTACAGCAGGCCGAAGATCAGCACGAACGCGACCGGCACGACGATCATGAGCCGCAAGCTGGCCCGCTCCAGTTGCTCGAACTGCCCGCCCCAGGCGACGGAGTAGCGGCCCGAGGGAAGTTGCACCCGCTCGGCCACCTTCTGGCGGGCCTCGGCCACGAAGCTGCCGAGATCGCGGCCCCTGACGTTGCAGGTGACGGTGATCCGCCGCTGCCCCCACTCCCGCTGAATCGTGGACGGCCCCTCGACCACCTGCACGTCGGCGAGCCGCGCAAGCGGGATGCGGCCCCCGCTCGGGGTGGCGACCAGCATGTTCCCGATGGCCTCCGGGCTGGCGCGGTCCCGGTCCGGCAGCCGCACGGCCAGCGGGAACCGCACCTGCCCCTCGACCACCTCGCCGAGCGACTTTGCCCCGATGGACTCGACCAGGTCGAGGACCGCCTGGGCCGGGACGCCGTGGCGGGCGATCTCGTCCTGCTTGATCTTCACCTGCAACACCGGCTGGCCGGTCACCTGCTCGACGTTGATGTCCGCGCTGCCCTGGACCGACTTCAGCACCGCCTCGACCTCCTTCGCCTTGGCCACCAGTACGGCGAAATCGTCGCCGTAAATCTTCACCCCCACGTCCGACCGGACGCCCGAGACCATCTCGTTCATCCGCATCTCGATGGGCTGGGTCATGGCGTTTCGCTGGCCGGGCATGTCCCGCACCAACTTCTCGATTAACTCCGTCAACTCGGCCTGGGTGCGGGCCTTTTTCCACCTCTGCCGGGGCTTCAGCGTGATGAACACGTCGGTCAACTCGACGCCCATCGGGTCGGTCGCCACCTCGGCGGTGCCGGCCCGGCTCCAGACGTGTTCGACCTCGTCGGGGAACGCGGCCAGGATCGCCGCCTCCATCTTCGTGTTCGCCCGGACGGACTCCTCCAGGTCAGTGCCGGCCAGCCGTACGACGTTGATGCAGATCGCCCCCTCGGAGAGCCGGGGGACGAACTCCGACCCCAGCCTCGGCGCGATCATGCCGAACGCGACCAGCAGGACTGTGAGGGCGAACCCGACCACCGCCAGCCGGTGCTTCATCGAGAAGTGCATGACCGGTCGATACAGCGCGAGGGCGAGCCGCATGAGCAGCGGCTCCCGCTCGGCGAGCTTCTTCGGCAGGCAGATGCTGGCCAGCACCGGCATCAGCGTCATGGACAGGATCATCGACCCGACCAGGGCGAAGATGACGGTCAGGGCCATCGGGCGAAACAGCTTTCCCTCCGTCCCCTCCAGCGTCAGGATCGGCAGGTAGACGATCATGATGATCAGCTCGCCGAACAGCGTCGGCTTGCGGACCTCGACGGCGGCGTCTCGGACGACCGCGAGCTTGCCCTTCCGCTCGGCCTCGCCGTGGCTCAGGTGGCGGACGCAGTTCTCCACCATCACGACGCTCGAATCGACCACCATGCCGAAGTCGATGGCCCCGAGCGACAGCAGACTGGCCGCGACCCCCCACTGGAGCATCCCGCTGAACGCGAACAGCATCGACAGCGGGATGGCCAGCGCGACAATGCCCGCCGCCCGCAGGTTGCCCAGGAAGGCAAACAGAACGGCGACGACGAACAGCCCGCCCTCGAACAGGTTGTTGCGGACGGTATGAATGACGTGATTGACCAGTTCGGTGCGGTCGTACACCGGCTCGACCTGCACGTTCGGCGGCAGGGACGCCTTCACCTCGTCCAGTTTCCGCTTCATCCCCCAGGTGACTTCGTGGGTGTTCTCGCCCATCGTCAGGAACCCGAGTCCGAGGACGACCTCGCCCTTGCCGTCCATCGTCACCGCGCCCCGCCGGACCTCGTACCCGACCTCCACGTCGGCCACGTCCCGCACCCGCACCGGGACGCCGTCCTGGGCGGTGACGACGATGTCCCTGATCTGGTCGAGGCTGGCCGTCCGCCCGACGCCGTGGACGAGCAGCATGGTGCCGCCCTGGCTGACGCCGCCGCCGCCGACGTTGCGGTTGTTCCTCTGGACGGCCTCCGTCACCTCCTCGAACGTCAGCCCGTACTTGTGCAGCCGGGCCGGGTCGATGCGGACCTGATACTGGCGGTCGTACCCGCCCCAGGTGTTGACCTCGGCGGTCCCCCGCACCGTCTTCATCTTGGGCCGGACGACCCAGTCGTGGACGGTGCGGAGTTCGGTCACGTCATTGCCCTTGCCGGTCACGACGTAGTGGAACACCTCCCCCAGGCCGGTAGACACCGGCCCCATCTTGGGCCGCTCGACCCCCGCCGGCAGGGCCGCCGCCCCCAGCCGCTCGTTCACGACGTTGCGGGCGAAGTAGATGTCCGTCCCGTCCTCGAACGTGACGACCACCTGCGACAGGCCGAACTTCGAGATGGACCGCAGCGTCTGGAGCTTCGGCAGCCCGGAGAGCGCCTGCTCGACCGGGAAGGTGATCTGCGTCTCCACCTCCTCCGGGCCGAGGGCCGGGGCGATGGTGTTGATCTGCACCTGCACCGGGGTGGTGTCGGGGAAGGCGTCGATGTCCAGCCGCCGCATCGACAGCACGCCGAAGGCGGCCGCCGCGAGCGTGGCCAGGATCACCAGCCCCCGGTTCCGCAGCGAGAAGTCGATGATCCAGTTCAGCACGGCGACACCCCCTTGCTGAGGGGCCGTCGGGCCGGGGAGGTCACTTGCCGCACGTGCAGCCCTCCCCGAGGTTGTTCTTGAGCAGTTCGGCCCGCAGCGCGGCGCTGCCCTTCGTCACGACCAGTTCGCCCGGCACCACGCCGGCGATAATCTCGGTGTTCTTGCCGTCCTTCGCGCCGGGCCGCACGGTGCGGACGTGGAACACCTTCGGCGAGCCGTCCTTCAGGTAGTCCTTGTCCCGCACGAAGACGACGTGGCAGCAGCCCTCCCACTGGACGGCCTCGGTCGGCACCACGACGGCCTCCTTCTCCTCCCGCAGCACGACCTGGCCGGCCCCGAACGTGTTGGCCCGCAGCCGGCCGGCCGGGTTCTCGACGGACGCCCGCAGCTTGACGGTGCGGGTCTTCGGGTCGGCCTCGGTGCTGACCCAGGTGATCTTGCCGCTGGTCTCGGCCCCGCCGTCCGGGCGGAACCGGACCTCCTGGCCGAGGGCGACGAGCTTGGCGTCCTCCAGCCGCAGGTCGAGGGTCACCCACAGCCGCCGGGCGTCGGCCACGGTGAACAGCAGCTTGGCGTTGTCAACGACCTCGCCGGCCACCACGTCCCGCGACACCACCACACCCTCCATCGGGGCGACCAGGGGGAGCAGGTTGGTGGTCGCCGTCCGGGGGTCAAGTGCCTTCGCCACGTCGTCGGGGATGGCCAGGAACCGGACCTTCGATTCCAGCTGGGCCGACGTGAGCTTCTGGAGGTCGGCCTCGTCCAGCGGCAGGCCGTAGTTGACCAGCGTCTGGCGGGCGGCGTGGAGGCGAATCTCGGCCTCGCGGACGGCGGCTTCGGCCTCGCGGACGCGGGCCTCGGGGACGGCCCCGGCAGAACTGCGGACGCTGGCCACGGTCTGGGTCTTCAGTTGGAGCGAGGCGAACGCCTGGAGCAACTCGGCCTTCGCCTTGCCCACCTCGGCGGCGTCGATCAGGGCCAGCACGTTGCCGGCCTTGACGGCCTCGCCCTGCTGCCGGAACACCTTCCAGACGGTGCCAGGCAGCCGGGCCGACAGCCGGGCGATGCGCGTCTGGTCGTACCCGGACTCTCCGTTGCCGGAAACGGCCTCGGTGACCGGGGCCGTCCACACCGGCTCGACCTCGATCCCCACCTTGTCGGCGGCTTCTTTGGAGACGAACTGAATCCGCCGCCGGTGCATCTGGCACTTGCGGTTGTTCTCGGGCCGGTCGGTGAACGCCACCGCCCGCTCGGCCCTGGCGAAGTCGGCCTTCGTGGGGACGGGCGGGGTCGCCGTCTGAGCGACCTCGGGGTGGCACAGCGGGCATTCGTGGATGCCGAACTGCTTGCACCAGCCGACCGGGTCGGGCTTGGGCATCAGGTCGGTGTCGCACTCCACGCAGACGGACTCGGGGACGCCGTGTTCGGCACACCAGTCCTCCTTGCCCTTCGGAGCCTCGCCGTTCAGGGCCGAGAACTTCGGCAGGGTCCAGTCGTGCTGGTAGCCCCAGTAGGCGACCCCGCCCAGCACGCCGAAGGTGATGACGGCGGGGATGACGCCGAGGACGGCGGCGACGATCTTCCGGGCCAGCGACCGCCGGGGTGGGAGGCGGGATGACGGGGGGTCCGCCGCCACCTGCTGCGGGCGTTCGAGTACGGTGTCGATCATGATCTTGTCCTCCAGCGTGCGGGAACGCGGACACACCCTCGGCGGGGTGCCGGCGGGAACGGTGACGGACGAAACGGGGTTGGCCGGGAGCGTGAAGAGGTCACGCCCGACGAGTCGAGAAGTGGGTTAGCAGCGCAGGACGGTGCAGGAGATAGCGCGCAGGTGGTCAGACGGGGGCGGCAGGGGCAGAAGGGCGACGGCGTTAGGCGAGGGCGATAAACCGCCGAACGGCGAGGTCACGGGGGCGGACAGGAATTGGTCGAGAGCGTGCGGGTTGGCTACAGAGATTCGTTCGGCCGACACGACTTGGCCGTCGCTGACCGCGATGAGCGGAATGTGCTGGCACCGACACGGGTGCCCGTTCCAAGTCGCGGAATCGGGAGCGGTAGTGGCCAAGGACGGGGTGGCGGCAGACGCTTCGCCGTGTCCGCTGCGGCACGAACACCCCTGTTCGGCCCGACAGGGCTGGTCGTTGCCGGCCACGCCGGAAGCGTGATTGGCGGGATCAGGGCTTACGTCGTCCCGGCAGCAGGTGCAAATCGTCCAAGGGGTGTCGATGCACTCACGACCCATCGGACTGATGCAAAGCGTGAACGCCGAGCCGGTGACCGTCGTCACCGCCTGCGTCAGCAAAAGCACCAGGGCTAGGGTCTGCCTCGCCACGGACTTCATAACCCCGTATCGTACTGCCCGGTCCGTCTACCGGCAACGCCGCTGTCGTAACAGCGGCAACCGCTTTACTCGGCCGAACCGCCACATGAACTTGAACCAGACCGCTTTCCGGCCCGCCCCCGGAGAATTCTACGTGGACGGAGCGGCCCGTCGGTGCGGAATGGCGTGAATTATCCCACGGCTTTCGAGGGTCGTGCCGCAAACCATCCTCACCTTCTCGCGCTTCGGTCGAGTTGCCGGGCGATGGCTCGCGTGGAACTGGGGGATGCTCGTGCGAGGAACAGCCCAAGAGGCAGCTCGGCTGAAAGAGGATGAACAGGCTCATCGCGGTCATACGGCACCGCCGAACGGGGTGCGGGACACGGTGATGATTGAGGGTATGGGAAATCGCCTTCATCTCCTCACTCTGCCACACCTGGCGCACGTCCGGGAAATGTTCTTCACCCCCCCCATACTCATCAAACGGTTGGTAAATGATACGCCCGGTGGGTACCGAGCTTCTTGACACCAGTTCAAGTCCTGCGACTTTTCTAGCCCGGTATACCGCCCGCCAGATACAGAGGAGCTGTCCGCGGGCGGAAGCGTAACCAAGGCAGACGACACACTCCACCCGCCGGCGGCTCCGAACCTAGAGCAAACTTCATGGCTGCCAACCCGTCTCAAATGTTGTTGCTGAGATTTAATTGTTTTGGCCGCCGCACCCTACAACCGGATACCGTTTCGCGCGAGGTCGTCACCGCTAGCCGGTGCTGCGAGGGTTCCAGGCGGGTTTTCGTACCAGCCGGGGTCGGCGTAGGAAGAGATCCCGTTTCGGACCTTGAGCACAGTGAACATCCCGCCCATCGTGATGTAGTCGTGCTTGCCCGGCCCGCCGACCATCGGGATGCTGTTCTCCGGCACCCGCATCCCCATCTCGGCCATGTCCCCCATGCCTTCTTGCCCCATCGTCATGTAGCCGGGAAGAAGCGGCCTGACCTTTTGGTCGATGCCCCCCGGCTTTACCCCGATCATGTTCGGAAACTCGTGCCCCATCTGGTTCATGACGTGGTGGGTCATGTGGCAGTGCATCGCCCAGTCGCCAGGCTCGTCAGCCACGAATTCCACCGTCCGGGTGCTGCCGACCGGGACGAGGACTGTCGTCTCGGGCCACTGGGCCGACTCCGGAATGCGGCCGCCGTCAGTCTCGGTGATGAGGAACTGGTAGCCGTGGAGGTGAATCGGGTGGTGGTCCATCGGGGAGAGGTTGCCGATGCGGATGCGGACCCGCTCGCCGGTCCTAACGACGAGCGGCTCGGTCGCCGGAAACGCCTTTGCGTTCACGGTGAGGATGTTGAAGTCGGTCATCTCGTTCGGGTTCGGCCGGGAGGTGCCGGGGTCGATCCGCCATTCGTGGAGCATGAGCGCGAAGTCGCGGTCAACACGCGGCTCCTGCCGCTTGCGACTGTGGATGATAAACAGGCCCGTCATGCCGAGCGCGATCTGGGTCATCTCGTCGTGGTGCGCGTGGTACATGCACGTGCCCGACTGTCGGAGAGTGAACTCGTACTTAAACGTCTCCCCCGGGCGAATGGCCCGCTGGTTGAGTCCCCCCACCCCGTCCATTCCGTTCGGCAGCAGGATGCCGTGCCAGTGAACTGTTGTCGGTGCTGCCAGCCGGTTGGTGACGAAGATTCGCACCCGGTCACCCTCCACCGCTTCGATGAGCGGCCCGTGGACCGAGCCGTTGTAGCCCCAACAGGTAGCCCGAAGCCCCGGCGCGAACTCGTGCTCAACTTCCTCGGCGACGAGGTGAAAGACCTTCACCCCGTCAACGAGCCGCCACGGGAGCTTTCTCCCGTTAGGCACCTCAACGGGCAGGTAGTCTCGACCCTCCATCGCCGGGGGCGCTGCCTCCTGGCTTGCATGGCTCTCCCCGGTGTCGGCCGCTGACCCCACCCGCGGCCCTTTGACACCAGGCACATCCTCGGCAAGAACCACTCGCCGATCGGCGAGCAGAAGTGCCCCGCCGGCCAGCGTCGCCCCTCCAAGAAGTACGTCCCGCCTCGTAACGCTGCTCTTCCTGTCCATCGTCCCTACCTACTCGCTCTTCAATCGTGTTGGTGCATCCTCGGTTCCTGCTCGGGCCTTCCGGCCGAGGCCGCAGGAGACGTTTCTTTGACGAGTCGCCGGCCGATCACCCGCTCAAGTTCCGCCCGGGCAAGCCAGTACTCAGCGATTGACTCGATGTATTCCCGGCCCGAGTTAATCTGCTCCTGCCTCGCCTCAAGGAGTTGGAAAACGCCGACAAACATGCCGTTGTAGCGTAGCTGCGTCTCGTCGGTGACGATCTGCTGCACCGGAAGCACCGCTCTGCGGTAGAACTCTGCCTTCTTTCGAGCGGTTTCCATCCGGGCAAACGCCATTCGCACCTCCGAGCGGACTTCGATGGCAAGTGCCGCGAAGCGGTCTTCGGCTTGCAGCAGCAGATAGCCGGAACGAGCACGGGCCGCCTGCCCACGGCCGAACAAGGAGAGTGGGAACTCCAGGCTCGGCCCACGGGTGGTGTCCCCCTCCGGCTCCCGCTCAGAATGCGCACCGATTGTCAGCTCGGGAAGAACGCTTGTCACCCGCGTGAGGGCCTTTGACTGTGCAGACGACTCGATCTCCGCCCGAAGCGAGGCGAGGTCGAGCCGGCCCGAGACGGCGAGCCGCTCAAGATCGCCTACTTGAAGAGTCTCAGCCGGCGGCTCCGGCAGCCGCTTCGGAATTTGCCAGCCGGTCTCCTCGCCCCACAGCCCGAGGAGTACGTTAAGCCGCTCCCGCGTCGTCACGACTTCAAGCTCGGCGTCTACAAGGTCAAGCCTGGCTTGGTTTGCACCCCGCTCGGCGACTGCGAGGTCGATGGCGGCCGTGTTGCCGGCCGCCCGAAGGGCCTTTGCAGCCTCAAGCGCTCCGTCCATTGCCGCGACTACCTCCTGTCGCAACTCCACGACCTGCCCCGCCGCTTGTGCGCGAAAGTACGCCCCGCGGACCTCCGCCGTGTGGTTGATGACCTCGTGGGTGATCCGCAGCCGGTCGCGGTCGAACTGGCTTGCCGCCTGCCGACGCCGAAGAGGGATGAGTATCAGGCTGATGAACTCCTGAGCTACGTCGAACTCGGCCGCCCTGCCGCGGAAGCGGCGCTCGGTCGAAAACACTGGGCTCTCCGGCAGGCCGGCTGTGGTCATGTCGCTCTGAGCAACCCCGAGGTCGCGGTAGAGCGCCCAGAGCGAGGGGTTCTTAAGCAGGGACACGGCGACCGCGTCGTCCGCCGTCATTTCGCCGCTAAGCAACTCGGCGACAACGCGGCTGATCGCCTCGCTCCCCTTCGCCTCGACACCCCAGTCCACCGGCACCGCCGAGCGCGCTGAGATGTCGGCGTGCAGTCGGTCAAGTGCCGGCTGGGTTGAAGCGGGTGAGCATCCGGCGGCCAGCAGCCAGCAAAGGTAGATCCGCTTAATGCTCATGATGCCCCTCGTGGCCGCTCTGCTTGACGAGAGACATGCCGCAGATGTGGCAGCGGCCCGGCTTGCCCGAGCGAACCTCGGGGTGCATAGGGCACTGAAACTCGCCCGCCTCTTCAGCCGGGGTTCCGGCCGGCTTTCCATGCTCGGCTGCCTGGTGCGCCCCACTGCCGCCCATCGCACCTGTGGCCGCGGCCGCAGAGGTCGGCTCCAGCGCCGAGCCAAGAGGAGGCAGCGTGCCGGCAGGCGCGTCTGGGTTAGCCGGGTGGGCGTACGGGAGGGGGGCGATTTCGACCGGCCCGACGCAGCCGCTGAGGGCCAGAAGCAGGGTGCCGAGGAACGCTCGTCTAGGTGTGCTTGTCATGTGTAGTCCATTCGAGATTTCTCATCTCGTTCATCCATGCCCGCCGGGCATCGCACGACACCGCCACGTGGCGGGTTAAGCGATGCCCGGTGAAGAACAGAGGCCAGGGCGTGCCGCTTTAGTGAGTGTGCGGCCGGGCCGAATTGTGGTCCGCATCACCGGTATGGCTGTGTGATGAGCAAGAGCCGCCGGTCGCGCCGCCGCAACATCCCTTACTCGCGCACTGCCCGTCCTTGCATCCGTCTCCACAGCAGCCGCTTTTGCAGCAACAAGAGGCGTCGGGTGATGTGCCCTGCTTGTGAGTAAACGCTGAGCAAGCGGTGAGCGGGATGAGGAGAACGAGGGTAGAGAGAAGTATTGGTTTCATACGGTCGTTCCGAGAATCTGAGTGTGTCAAGCACCGAGCACGTGGGGTGTCCTGTGCGGCACCTGCCGCAGCCGGCCCCGCTCGGCTCGGAGACGTTATCTTGTGCGGTTTGCTTGGGGAGTCAGATGAGGAGTACGACCGTGCGAAGAAAAACGAGCGACTGCGCCGGACGAGCCGCGACCACGGACGCTCTGGTCCGGGAATCGAGGGAGGCGAACGAAAGAGTTTGTCCGAGTGTCGGGGGAGAGTGTGGCTCGAAGATCGTCGCGGCCGCTACGTCTCTGTCCTCACTGACAGGCGGCTTAAACTGAGGGGCGTCGGGACAGTGCTCACACCCATCCAAGGGCGAGTGGCGGGTGTCGTGCTGGCCCGAATGCGTTTTAGACTTCGATTCATCGCAACACGAGTGGGCGGTGCGGTGCGACGGCTCCGCGGAGGTCGCCGCTTCAACAGCCAGGCATGGGCAAAGCAACCGGGCGACGGCCAGGAGGCCGACGAGGCAAAACCGAAAGAAGGAAGTCGCCAGGTGTTCGCTCACCCGGCAAAGATATCACGGCCCGTTTTGCACCTGCAAGGGACTGGGTTAACACCACCCCGGGGGTGTCCGCTTGCCGCTTCAGCCGGGCGGCGGGAGGACGCCCCCGGACGAAGCCTTATGGCCGCTTCTCGGCAGCAGGCGGCTGAACGGGCCACACGTCCTCCAACATAAGCCCGGCGATTTCAGACGCCGACCGCCACATCTCCCCGAGCGCCCGGACGTATTCGAGGTTCGCTTCAGCCACGGCCCGCTGCGCTTGCAGCACCTTCAGGTACTCCAACTGCCCGCCGGCCTGCCCCTTGAGGGCGAGCCGGTAACTCTCCTCAGCCTTCGGGATGATCGCGGCCTTGTAACGCTCGGCCCGTCGGCGGGCGGCCGCATACCCGGTAAACGCGGTCGCCGTGCGGCTCACGAGGTCATTCTGGATCCGGCCGACATCGGCCACGGCCTCCCCGAGTTGACCCCGGGCGGCCAGCACGTTCCCCTGGTTCCGGTTCCACAGCGGCACCGGTACACTCGCCGCGACCACCCAGTCGTTTGACTGGTTCTGGTTCTGGCGGACGTAGCCGGCCCCGACGGTGACGTTGGGGATCGGCTCCACGGTCGCGCGACGCAGAGCCAGTTGTGCCCGCTCGACGCCGGCCTGGGCCGAGCGCAGTTCGGGATGGATGCCCACGACGTATGCCCGCACCCGGTCGAGATCGTAGTCCGGAAGAATTACGTCCGGCAGCCCGACGACCGCCGTGTCCGGCAGGTCGGGCACCCCGACACTTGCCGCGAGCCGGCGAAACGCCGGGGGCAACGTTTGTTGGGTGGCCTCCAGGTCCGCCCGGTAGCGCTCCAGATCGACCTCAAGCTGGACGACATCGAGTGCGGCCGCCTCGCCCGCCTTCCGCACCTTCTCCACCGTGGCGACAGACTGTTCGGCAAGCCGGACCAGCTCGGTCAGGATGTCCGCCCGGCGTTGAAGGGTCGCCACCTCGAAGTAGTTCTGGCGGACGTCGGTGAAAAGGCGATACCGCTCGGCGACCATGGTGAGGGTCGCCTGATCGACCTCCTTTAGCGCGGCCGCCCGCGACAGGCCGAGTTTGTTGGCGGTCACGATCTCCTGCTGGACGTACGGGGCAGTCCAGATGCCGCCCGGCCCGAAGCGGTCCCCGAGTTCGTCCCCCGTCACGCTCACGGTAGGGTTCGGGTACAGCCCAGCCTGGACCGCCCGCCCCCGCGCGGTTTCGACGGCCCACCCGACTTGAGCCAGACGCGGGTTTCGCTCAACTGTCATGTTGATCAGTTCAGGCAGCCCGAGACTAGCAATCGGTGCCGTCCGCTGTGCTGAGCCGGTTGCGTTGTCGGTCACTCGCCGCGGGTTCGGCAGGGGCTCCGTTGCGGCCTGCTTCCCTCGCCGTCCGTCGGGCGGCTCGTCCACCTTTGGAGGTTGGGAGAAGCCGGCCTGCACGATGTCCGTCCCTCTCGGCCGCGTCGCAGATGCCGCAGCTTGTGGCACGGGCACTTGCGGGGTCCGCGGCGTCGCACACCCCGCGAGGGCAGAGAGCGGAGCTAGAGCTAGCACGGCGAGTCGGCCGGAAATCCTTCGCATAATCGCCCTTCCCGTATTCCGCGAGGTGATCCCGAACGCGACCGCCGGAGGCGACCTTACGACCACGCCAATAACCGTGCATGAAATCGGCTCCGGGTCCGCGGCCCGAGCCACCCCGCTCCGTGAGGCACCACGAGGGTGGAGGGCGGGCCGCGGGGTAAATCCAGAGGGTCCGGCTAAATGAGAAGGGTCTGCGTCAATAGGTGGAGCGGACGGGCCGGCTGGGCTTTGGGGATGCCGACATGGAGCACGGGCGACCGGAGCCCGTCGAACAGCCGGCTTGGTGCCAGCGTCGGACGCAGGGCGTCACAGTCCCCGAAGTCACGAGCGCCGTCACCACCCGCGGATCGGAGCGTCAAACCGGAGTCGGGCGGCAGTCTCAGAACATCCTCGCAGCAACCCCTCCCTGAGCCGGGCTGCTCCGCCAGCGTGGGCGTTGCTTGACAACACACCCGAGTTCCCGCGCGGACCTGATCGTCACGCTTCGAGCCGGTGCGTTGTCCGCAGCAGCACTCTTGCTGCTGCTTTCCAACGGCGAACACTTCCCGCAGGTGGACGTGCGGCGCGGGGGGCCGGCCGCAGATCGGACAGCCCGTCTCGCGGCGGAAAGCTTGCACCCACTGCGAGAGCAGTACCGCGACCAACAGGAGTAGGGAAACCGCGCGCCGCATGGGAACTCAATCGGCCGCCAGCACCCGGGAAGTTGAGTCGTAGCGGATGTGCCGCCTGTTTGCACCCTTCGAGGCCCATTAGCCGCTGCTCGTCATCAACGCCGTGAAGGGGCGTGAGGCGGTCCGTTGCTCGCCCGAATAACTCCGATCTGGCAGCCGGTACTTGAGCTACTTCATTGCCACGGCCGATGGTCCTGGAGCCACCCGAGGAGTATGTTGTCGAACAGCTCTTGTTCTTCAAGCTGAGGGGTGTGGCCACTTCGCTCGAATAACTGATACGTCACGTTTTCAAGCCGGGGCAGTTGCTCGTCCCAAAGGACGTGTGGAACCGCGAAGTCGTAGTGGCCCGTCACAACGAGGACGGGCGACTGAAGATCGGTCAGGTTCCACGACAACTCGTAACCCTGAAACAGGCCGTGGAGTTTGTCGAGAACGCCCGCGTTGATGTGCATCCCCTGCCACAGCGGCGAGGCGTCGTAGTTCGGGTCGTACCAGTATTTCGGCCCGTCGGCGACGTAACGCGCAATCTCTGCTTCAGCCGGAGACAGCGCGGCGAGGCAGGCCGGAGAGAGGGCGTCCCACCTGAGCCGAAGAGCGGTCTTTCGCGCTTCAGAAGCGTGTGACTCCCAGAAGTCGGCCCGCGCCTTTACCACCTCTTGCAACCCACACGGGGGTGAGCCGATCAGGACAACGTGAGACACGCGGCCGGGAAAGCGTTTCGCATACTCAAGCGCGATGTTGCCGTGCTTCGAGTGACCGGCGATCACGAACCGCTCGAAGCCGAGGGCTGCCCGAACCCGGTCGATGTCGTCCGCGTAGGTATCGAAAGTAATTCGCCTCAGGTCGAATGCCGGGTCGGACGGCGCGAAGTGACGCAGGTCAGTAAACGCCATCGTACAGCGGTGCCCGAGCCGACGGGAGAAGGTTCGTCGGTAGTAGGTCGCGGACCCGATGACCAGAACCGGCCGGCCGACCCCCTCGATGACGTACCTGAGGGTCGCGCCGGCAACTGTGACCGATCCGCTCCGAAGATCATTTTCCGCCAAGTGAAACTCCCCTTCCGACTTCGGTCGGTTGGAAGCCTTCGACCCTACCGGGTGGCAGCGGCTTAGGCCCAAAGCTAAGCGTGGGCGAACGTCAACGCCAGCATCACCGCCGCCATGCCGACCATGAGCAGGTCTTCGACCAGTGTGACGTAGCTCATCGGGAGGTTAAACACCGCCCCCAGGCAGGCGCAGCGGATTCGCCGCCGGGCAAGTAGGCTCTCGACCACCCCGACCGTGCTAAGGCCCATCACGACGAGCGTCGCCGCGTTCGTAAAGAGGGGCTGGAAGTCGGCCAGGTACGCCGCCCCCAGGGCGAGTTCGAGGAACGGGTAGACGTAGCCGTACCCGAGCCACCGCCGGGCGAGGATGTCGTAGCTGCTGTAGGACAGTGCGAACGTCGGCACGTCGAGCAGCTTGAAGAAGCTGAACACCAGGAAGAACCCGGCCATGAAGTGCCGCATGGCCCGCATCCCGTCGAACCCGCCGGCCGCCACCTCGAATAGTCCGACCGCCCCGAGCAGGTACAGGAGGATCAGCACGAGCGGGTAGTAGCTGGTCTTCGGCTGCTCGGCGGTCGGAGTCCCAGTGGCCGGGGACTCGACCGGAATCTCGCCAACGACCTGATACCCCTTCTGCCGCAGCAGCTCACCCACCCGCGCCGCGGACACCCCATCTCCCTCGACCGTCAGCACCTTGTCCGGCGTGGATACGTCGGCGTCCCACCGCTTGATGCCCGGCTCAGCGTCGAAGAGTGACTGGATCGACTTCACGCACGCACCGCACCGCAAGTTAGTTTTCATTTTCAACGTAGTCATGTCTCACTCCGGTAAGCTCCGGGCGGCTGGGCTCCTCGAATGCCGTGATGATCGGGCACCCCGAGGCCGGGCCGTCCCCTTCGCAGGACTCCAGGAGGCCGACCAGCGACTCGCGCATCGCCAACAGATCGCGGACCTTAGCGTCGATATCGGCGATCTTGCCGGCGGCCCGGTCGCGGACGTCCGCCCGGCGGGCGTCCGGGTCGTCCCGGAGGGCAAGCAGATCCTGGATCTCCTTGAGGGTGAACCCGACCTGTTGCGCCTGCCGGATAAACCGCAACCGCTCGACCGCCTCGTCGTCGTATTGCCGGTAGCCGGATCCCTTCCGGGCCGGAGCGTCGAGCAGCCCTTTGCGCTCGTAGAACCGCACCGTTTCGACGCCGACACCGGCGGCCTTTGCCAACTGGCCGATGCTGATAGCCCGCATGGTCATTGCCTCCACACTTGCACTCTACGGCCCGTACCTAGGTACGGGGTCAAGCGAAAAAAGCAGGGAATCTGAGTCTTGGCTAGGACAGGCTCGCCGCCCGCAGCCGCAAGGCGTTAGCCACAACCGAGACGGAACTCAGGCTCATTGCCGCCGCCGCGACCATCGGGTTCAGCAGGAGGTGTTCCGAGATCGGGTAAAGGACGCCTGCCGCGAGTGGAACCCCGAGGGCGTTGTAGACGAAGGCGAAGAACAGGTTCTGGCGGATGTTTCCCATCGTCCGGCGGCCGAGGTTTAGCGCCCGAACGATGCCCCGCAGGTCGCCTTTGACGAGCGTGACGCCGGCCGACTCGATCGCCACATCCGTCCCGGTGCCCATCGCTATCCCGACATCGGCCTCGGCAAGTGCCGGAGCGTCGTTGATCCCGTCTCCGGCCATCGCCACCCGACGGCCCTCGGCTCGCAACGCTTTGACTTGCGCGTACTTGTCCTCCGGGCGGACACCGGCTCTAAACTCGGTGATCCCGAGCGTATCTGCCACCGTCCGGGCCGTCCGCTCGTTGTCGCCGGTCAGCATGATGACCCTGAGACCAAGAGCATGGAGCGAGCGGACCGCCTCCGGGGTGGAGACTTTGATCGGGTCTGAAACGGCCACGATGCCGGCGAGCCGGTCGTCCACGGCGACGAACATGACCGTGCGGCCCTGCTGCTGAAGCGCCTCGGCTCGGTCGTCGAGAGCACCGAGGCTCTGCACGCCGCGCGTTTCCAGAAGCGACCGCTGGCCGACCGTCACGGCTCGACCTTCGACCGTGCCGCGCACTCCGCCGCCGGTCACGGACTCGAACCCACCCACGGCCGGGATGAGAACGCCCCGCTCCCTTGCCCCCTGGAGGACGGATCGGGCAAGCGGGTGTTCGCTGTGCTGCTCGACGCCGGCGGCGAGGCGGAGAACATCAGCCTCGCTAAACGGCGGAGCGGGTACGCACTCGGTCAGCTTCGGGCGTCCCTCCGTCAGCGTCCCGGTCTTATCCACTACAACGGCATCGACCTTCTCCAGCCTCTCAAGCACTTCGGCGTTCTTAATCAGGATGCCTTCCCTGGCCCCACGGCCGACGCCGACCATGATCGACATCGGGGTAGCGAGGCCGAGAGCACACGGGCAGGCGATGATGAGGACCGCGACCGCGTTGACAAAGGCCCAGGCAAGCGCAGGCTCCTCCGGTCGGAGGACGGCCCAGGCCACGAAGGTGATGACGGCGATGGCGACCACCGCGGGGACGAAGTAGCCCGAAACAGTGTCCACGAGTTTCTGGATCGGAGCTCGGCTCCGCTGAGCGTCGGCCACCATGCCGACGATTCGGGCCAGCACCGTGTCCTCTCCGACCTTCTCGGCCGCCATCAGGAACGACCCGGTCTGGTTGACCGTGCCCCCGATCACCCGATCGCCCTCAGCCTTCACCGCCGGCAGCGGCTCTCCCGTCACCATCGACTCGTCAATCGGACTCGTACCTTCCGTCAGTATGCCGTCTACGGGAACCTTCTCACCGGGACGGACGCGAAGAGTGTCGCCAACCCGGACCTCTTCGAGCGGCACTTCATGCTCGTTGCCATCCCGAACGACGCGGGCCGTCGGCGGGGCCAGCGACAACAGTTCCCGAATGGCGGCCCCGGTCCGGCTCCTCGCCCGCAACTCCAGCACCTGACCGAGCAGCACCAGCGTGACGATCACCGCCGCCGCTTCGAAGTACACCTCAACCTGGCCGTGACGCCGGAAGCTGGCCGGGAACAGATCGGGGAGAAGGACGGCGACGAGGCTGTAGAGATAAGCGGCCCCGACGCCGAGGGCGATCAGGGTGAACATATTGAGGTTGCGAGTGACGAGCGACCGACCGCCCCGCTCGAAGAACGGCCAGCCGGCCCACACCACCACCGGCGTACTTAGCAAGAGTTGCAGCCACGGGTGGAATCCGCCGAGCCACCGGTCCACCGGCACCCCCAGCATCGGGAGCATGGCCAACAGCAACAGTGGGGCGGTCAGGACACCGGCGACCCGGAGCCTTCGGGTCATGTCGGTGAGTTCGGGATCGTCGCCCGTGTCGCGCTGGACGGCCTTCGGTTCCAAGGCCATGCCGCAGATCGGGCACATCCCCGGCCCCACCTTCTCGACCTGCGGGTGCATCGGGCAGGTGTAAACGACATGCTGGGTTGAGGTGCTCTCGGGGGTGCCTGTCCTCGTCGTCGCCTCGTGGCGCGCGTGAGCGTGCTGTGGGGGCGAAGAAGCCCCGGAAAGAAAGGTCCGGCGGCAGTGCTCACTACAAAAGTAGTAGGTCTGGCCGTCCCGCTCCGCGTTAAGCGCCTTCGCCGGATCGACGGTCATCCCGCACACGGGGTCGGTTGCCATGACAAATCATCCCCCGATTCGCCCGCCGGTGAAAGGCCCCAATCGTGACGCTTGACCGCCCGACGGGCAGCAGGAAGTTAGACAGTGCGACGGCACTGATACCCGGGAAAACCGGGGCTGGGACCGCTGCCCCCAGCCCCACGCGACTGGCTACTTCCTTTCCCCGACCTTGACGTGGAAGCCGGCCTTGTTCAGAGCCTTGACCAACTCGGCCGCGTCGAACTCGCCTGTCACTTCCGCGGTTGAAACCTTCGCCTTCGCGCTGACCCCGGCCACCCCCTTCACGTCCTTGGCCGCCTCCCGGAGTGACTTCACGCACCCGCCGCACGAGTTGTGGAACCCGGTCACGGTCAGTGTCTTGACCATCCCGGGCTTAACCCCGCTGTCGTCCTTGAAGGCGTACCCCTTGTCCTTCCCCGGCTCGCCGTGGAAGCCCCCCTCGGCCAGGGCGTCGAGCGCCTTCTGGGCCGCCTTGGCGTCCGTTGCGGTGAACGTGGCCGTCCGGGTCTTCTTGTCGGTTGAGACGCCGGCAACACCCTCGACCTTGCCGAGGATCGCGGCCACCTCTTCGGCGCACCCGTCGCAGCACATATGCACGTTCTTCAGCTCGGCCTTCGTCTCGGCCGCCGAAGCGCCCGCCGACGCGAGCGCCGCCACGGCGAACGCTCCCACCAACACGAGAACTCGACGCATCCCGATCCCTCCTGAAGCGGCGGCGGTGACGCCGCCCGATTCGTCCGCGAAAGTCCGCCGGGGTCACCCGACCGGCCGTGCGAACAGCGAACACCTTAGCCCGCCCGACCGGGCGGGCCTGCTCCCATCGCCGGGTGCTTGTCTCCGTTCCCCGCCCAGGGGTCGCGGCACCCGTGAATGATCTGAACCGTGCCAAACGGCGTGTCGAACGCCGCGACCGCATCGACGGAGGTAAAGCCGGCTTCCCGGACCATGTCCGGTAGCCGCCCGGCGGCATGGTCGGCGGTGAGGGCGTAGCCGTCGAGCAGCCGGACGGCCTGGAATCCGACCCACGGGATAACCCCTCGCGGCTTACCCCAATCGGCTACGAGCAGCGAACCGCCTGCGGTCAGAACGCGGCCCATTTCGCCAAGCGCCGTCCGCCTTTGCCCCCTCGACAGGTGGTGCAGCAACAGGCTGGAACAAACCCGGTCAAATGACCGGTCCGGGAATGGCAGGCCGGTTGCCGACCCCCGGCGGAACGAGACCGCAAGTGCCTCCCTCCGGGCCTTGCCACCCGCCAACCCCAATGCGTCCGGGTCAATGTCAACGCCAACGACCTCGGCCGCAAGACACGCCCGCTTCAGAGCGAGGGTCAGCGTGCCGGTGCCGCATCCAACGTCGAGCACACGCAGGCCGGGGGCCAGGGCCGCATCGCCCACCAACCGGGCTTTAAACGCCCGCTCTCGCAGGAGCCGCGACATTACGGCGTCGTAGAACCGGGTCAGCGGGCGGAACCGGAGGGCCGGGAGGTACGCCGTCTCGCGTTCGTCACTCACGGGCCGTGTCCTCCCGTCCCGTTGACGTTGGGGGGTGCCGGGTGCGGCGTCGCAGGCACGAGTTCAACGGGATGCTCGGCGGCGGACGCTGGCGACGCGACGGCGGCCGGCAGCGACGGCGCGGCTTCGAGCCGGTTGACCGGCATCGCCGCCGGCTCGCGCAGCCACGCATCGTCCCAAACCGCCGCCGGGGTGCCGTCCGCCGGGGAGTCGGGTTTCTTGTAGACGTACCGGCCGAACAGCTTGAACGCTGCCGGAGTGACGATCTGGTCCATCAGCGTCGCGTCGATCAGCCCGCCGATGACCACGACCGCCAGCGGGTGCAGGATTTCCTTGCCCGTCTGCCCGGCACCCATCGCTAGCGGGATCAGTCCGATGATTGCCGTCAGGGCCGTCATCAGCACCGGGGCGAGCCGCTCCAGGGTGCCGCGCACGATCATCGCGTCCCCGAACGGCTCGCCCTCCTCCTTCATCAGGTGGATGTAGTGAGCAAGCATCATGATGCCGTTCCGGCTGACGATCCCGATAAGCGTGATGAACCCGACCCAGTGCGCCACGGACAGCGTTGTGGCCGACGCCCACACCTGCGGCCACTGCCACCACGCGGCGGCTTGGAGGGCCGCTGGGTCCGGCCGGTTCAGGATGAGCAGGGCTACCACCGATCCGAGCGCGGCGAGCGGGATGTTGATGAGCAGCACCATCGCCGCCGCCACCCAGGAGTTAAGGCACTTCCACAGCAGCAAAAACACCCCGACGAGCACCGCCCAGAACAGCCAGAACAGGAGCGTGTTCGCCTGCTGCTGGGCCTCGAACTGGCCGCCGACTTCAACCCGGTAGCTCCCAGGTAGCGTGCGGAGCTTGTCTTCAACCGGACCGAGTTCTCGCTTGATGTCCTCGACCACCCGCCCGAGGTCGCGGCCCTGGACGTTACACGCCACGACTACTCGCCTCTGGACGTGTTCGTGGTTGATCGTGTTCGGCCCTCGCGCGTCAAGGACACGGGCGACCTGACTTAGCGCCACCTTGCGGCCCGAGGGCGTGTCGAGGATCGTCTGGCCGATCACCGACCGGTCGGCGCGAGAGGCTTCGTCGTACCAGACGACCAGATCGAAGTAGCGGTCCCGGTCGAGGACGGTGGACACTACCCGCCCCTTGTACGCCGTCTCTAAAAGCCGCGCCACGTCTCCGGGGGCCACGCCGTACTCAGCCGCCGCCTTCCGGTCCACTTCGAGCCGGACTTGCTTGATGTTCTCCTGCGGCTCGACCTGGAGATCGACCACGCCGGGGATTTTGCTCATCCGGTCCTGCACGTCGTAGGCGGCCGTCACCAGCTCCCGCAAGTCTTCCCCGAACACCTTCACCGCCACCTGGGCGCGGACCCCGCTCATCAGGTGGTCGAGCCGGTGGCTGATCGGTTGGCCGACGTTGACGTTCACGTTCGGCAGCTTCGTGATCCGCTCGCGGATGTCGGAGAGAACCTGCTCGTGGGGTCGCCCGGTCGTCTCGACACCCCGCCCGTGGAGCCCCGGCACGGCCCTCAGCAGGGCATAGCCGACGCCCGGCCGGGGCCGCTCGTGCGGGATGAGCCGGACTTCGAGTTCGGACGTGTTGACGCCCTCGGCGTGCTCGTCCTGCTCGGCCCGGCCGGTCCGGCGCGCGACTGCGGCCACCTCGGGGACTTCCCACAACTGCGCCTCGGCCCGCTCGGCGACCCGCTTGCTCTCCTCCAGGCTGGTGCCCGGCCGGGTTTGTACGTTCACCGTCAACGTGCCTTCGTTAAACGGCGGCAGGAACTCAGACCCCATCCACAGGACGACGAACTTCGACCCGAATGCCAGCAGCGCCGCGACCGCCAAGATTTTCCGGGGGTGCCGAAGCGCCCACCGGATGAGTTTTGCGTCGAGCCACTTAAGCCCCCGTAAGAGGAGCGGGTCGCCCCTCCGCTCCATGAACCGCGCCCGCGGCAGGAGCAGCGACGCCAGGGCGGGCGTGACGGTCAGCGACACGACCAGGGATGCGACCAGCGAGACGACGTAGGCTAGCGCTAGCGGGGCGAACATCCGCCCTTCCAGTCCCGACAGGACGAACAGCGGCAGCACCACCAGGCACACGATGAGCGTGGCGTAGACGATGGAGTTTCGGACTTCGCTCGACGCCTTGTAAATCACCTTGAGCGGCGGGTCGGGGGCGGCCTTCTGCCGGTTCTCCTTCAGCCGGCGGTAGATGTTCTCGATGTCCACTACCGCGTCATCGACCAGCTCGCCGATGGCGACCGCGATCCCGCCGAGGGTCATCGTGTTGATGGTGATCCCGAGGTAGTTAAACACCAGCGCAGTGACCAGCACGGAGAGCGGGATCGCCGTCAGGGTGATGAAGCTGGTGCGGAAGTTGGCGAGAAACAGGAACAGGATCAGCACCACCCAGAGGGTGCCGTCGCGGATAGCCTCGACCACGTTGTCGATGGCCGCCTGGATGAAGTCGGCTTGCCGGAAAATCTGCCGCTCGATCCGCACGTCCGGCGGCATCTCCTTCTGAAGCCCGTCAAGCGCCGCCTCGATCTTTGGCGTCAGTTCGAGCGTGTTCGCCCCCGGCTGTTTCTGGATCGCAAGGATGACGGCCTCCCCGCCGACGACGCCGTCCGGGCCGCGCATCCTTACCCCGCCGTCGCCCCGCCTGACCGGGCCGGCAAAGCGCACGTCGGCCACGTCCCGGATGCGGACCGCCCGCTTGTCCCGCCACACGACCGGCGTCTCGCCGATCTCGTCTGGCGTCAGGCTCTGGCCGCTGATGCGGATTAAGTGTTCCTCCTGCTTCCGCTCCATCACCCCGCCGCCGGCAATGACGTTGGCGTTCTCGGCCGCCTTGGTCAGTTGCTCCAGGGTTACGTCCTGGGCCGCGAGCCGGCCCGGCGAGGTGACGACCTGGTACTGCCGAAGCACCCCGCCCATCACCGTGACCTGGGACACGCCCTCGACGGCCAGCAAGCGGTTACGGACGGTGAACTCGCCAAGCGTTCGCAGCTCCATCGCCTTGTCGAGCTTCTGTTTGGGCGTCGCTCCCGGGTCGGTCGAGCGGACGCCGACGATCATGACTTCGCCCATGATGGACGAGATCGGGGCCAGGATCGGGTTGGCGTCCGCCGGCAGCCGCTCGCGGGCGAGTTGCAGCTTCTCGGAGACGACCTGCCGGTCCTGGTAGATGTCCGTGCCCCAATCGAACTCGACCCAGACGACGGACAGCCCGATGCCGGATGCCGACCGCACGCGCCGAACCCCGGTCGCCCCGTTTAGTTGGTATTCCAAAGGCCGCGTTACCAGCGCCTCGACCTCCTCCGGGGCCAAGCCGGGGGCCTCCGTCATCACAGTGACGGTCGGCCGGTTCAGGTCCGGGAACACGTCCACCGGCATGTGCCGCAGTCGGTAGGTGCCGGCGACGACCAGCACCACAGCGGCCAGCAGCACCAACCAGCGGTTCTTAAGCGAGAAGGCAATCACGCGGTCGAGCATCGGTTCCTCCCATTACCTGACCGACGCCCAGGCCGTGTTCAGCTCCTCAGCAGCCGCGACCGCGACCGGCTCGCCGGGCTTTAGCCCGGACGTGACCTCCGCGAAGCGGTCGTCCGTCCTACCAAGGGCAACTTCCCGCCGCTCGAAGGTCTCGCCGGTTCGGACGAACACGAACGCCCGCGTGCCGTCGCGGATAACGGCCGCGACGGGCACGGCGAGAACGGGCGGCGGGGCATCGACAGCCAGGGTGAGGCGGGCCATTTGGTTGTGCCGGAGCGGAGTCGGCGGGTCGCGGTCGAGTTCGACCCAGATGGAGAGCGTCCGGTGCGTCGCCCCGAACGTCCGCCCGCTGCGGGCCACCTTGCCGTCCAGCACGACGCCCGGGTCGCCGACCAATCGGACGCGGGCGGGCATCCCGACGCGGACGCGGGCCAACTCCTCCTCGGACACAAACCCCTGCACCCACGGCCGGCCGAGGTCGTGGACCTCGAACAAAGCTTCGTCGGCCCGCACCGACTGGCCGATCACCCGGTCAAACGAGACAACGGTCCCGGCGGCGGCCGCCCGCACCGGCAGCGCCGGGGCGACCTCCCGCCGCTTCACCAGTGCGTCGAGTCGGCCGGCGTCCAGCCCGACCAGTTCGAGCCGCCGTCGGGTGCTATCCCGGCGGTTCGCCGCAGACACAGCCGCCGCCTCGGTCTCGACCAGCCGGCGGTTGGGGACGGCGTCTTTTGCTTCCTTCAATCGGGCGAGTTGCCGGCCGGCGAGGTCGGCGGCCAGGTGTTCGCGGAGCAGGTCGAGTTGAAGATTTAGCAGTTCGAGACTGAACACCTCGGCCAGCACGTCCCCAGCCTTCACCCGCTGGCCCCGGTCCACGCGGAGCGACATGATCGCTCCGGGCATTCGGGCGGCAGCCACGCTGCGGCGGTCGGGCGGCAGATCGACCACCCCCGGCACCTCGGCCACCGTCTCAACCGGATGGGCCGCGGCAGGCTCGACTTTGAGTCCGATGGTGCGGGCCGATTCGGGTGTCAGTCGTAGTACGCCGGGGGCGAAGAAGGTGCCGAGTTCGTGCCCGCCCTGTGTCACCACCCGGTCGCCGGGGAAAAGGTCCGGCGACCGGACCTCGACTACGTCCGGCGTCTCGCGGACGACGACCACGCTCTTCTTGCGATACTCGGACACCCCCGAGGCACTCGCCTCCTCGACCAGCACGAACCGATCCACCCCGTCGTTGACCAGGGCCGTAAACGGCACCGTCTTCGTGCCGGTGGCCGGGGGAAGCTCGATCCGGGCTTGCCCGTACATGCCCGGCAGCAGCCGGGGTTCCGCCCCGGCGGGATTGCGAAATTCGACCCACACGTCGTTTAAATGCGAGGTCGCGTCGAGAAACTGCCCGACGACCGAAACAGTACCCCTAAACGCCTCGCCGGGGTACGCGGCTAGCCGAACTTCGACCGGTAGGCCGGCCGCAACGCGGGTGATGTCCTTCTCGAGCACCCCGACCTTGGCCCACACCGTCGAGAGGTCGATGACCTCAAACAGGTGTTCGCCCGGCTCGACCACCTTGCCGACCGACAGGTCCGCGTGGATCACCGTGCCGCCGACCGGGCTTCGGATCGGCAGCGTTGGCGTCGGGGTGGCCGTGCCGGCGAGGAGCGCGTCTAGCGTCTCGCGCGGCAGGCCGAGGGCCACCCACTTCGCCCCGGCCAAATCGAGCGCGTTCCTGGCCTGCTCAAGGGCCACCTCGGCGGCGAGGATGTCGCGGTCGGGGACGGCACCGGCGGACTCCTTGACCCCTTGGTACACCTGGCCGGCAAGACGGGCTTCGGTGCGGGCGTTCTGAATATCGAGCCGCAGCGCCTCCAACTCCTGGCTCTGCACGTCCGCCAGCACCTGCCCTGCGGCAACGCGGTCGCCCGGCCGGGCGTGCAGGGCGACGATCCGGCCCGGCAACCGGCTGACCGCAAAGGCGTGCCCCTTCCACGGGGTCACGAGGGTGGCGTAGGCCAGCACGGTGTCCGACGGCGGGGTCGTGCCGATCTCCGTCGAGCGCACGTCGAGGGCTGACCTGGCGTCGGTGCTCAGGCGGATGAAGCCCTTTGCCACATCCACCTCCGCTCCCTTCGACGGCAACGGCGTGTGCCCCTCGTGGGCGATGAGCACCCCCACGGCCACGGTCAGCAGGCAGCCGGATGCGAGGACGGCGGGTCGGGTCAGCCGAGAACGGGTCCGAGGCGTCAGATCCATCGCTTGAACCTCCGTCGGAATCGTCACTGAGGGCCGGTGCGAGCCTGTCGGCTCGCACCGGCGGTGACGGCTCTACTTCTTCTCGTGCCCGTGGTCGTGGCCGACCATCTTCACCATCTCGCGGCAGGAGGCCGCGCACTTCTTGCACGCCTCCGCACACGCCTTCATCTCCGGCATGTCCTTGAACTTCTCGCACTCGGCGGCACAGGCGTCACACGCCTTCGCGCACGCCTCGCAGGCCGGCACCGCCAACTCGCTCTTGCGGGCGGTCAGCTTGGCGGACAGGGTGCAGAACTCGGCGCAGTCCGCGCTCAGGTGCGCGGCCTTGGCGTGTTCCTTCTTCCCGGCCTCCACCATCTTGAAGCAGTGGTGGAAGTTCTTCTCGCACTCGACCTGGCAGTCGGCGCACACCTTCGCGCAGTCCTCGAAGTGCTTCGAGTGGTGGTCGGCCCGGCTCGCGCCGACGCCCCCGAGTACCAGGACGGTCACGGCCATCGCCGCGACTCCGAGCAAGCGTTTCGTCGTCATGGGTGAAGCTCCTTGGGGCGATCGTGCCGCCGCGTCCGCAGCCCCGGCCTGTCCGGGGTGCGGCCACGACGCTCCTTCCGACACCAGCCGGGGGCCGACTCGCCACCGCGGCGCGCTCGCCGGCGGCTTCCCACCCCCTCGACGGCTTGGGGCGCGGCCCCCGCCATCCCGGCGTGAGGCCGTCCGCCCGACCGTGGCTCACCTCGCCCGCTAAGCGCGCGGGCGGTTTGTTTCTTTCAGGGCACCCGGACCACGAACGGCACTACCCGCACCTGTCCGCCCCGTTTGAACTGACCCCAACCCTTGTAAATTCCGGCCTGCGGGAACATCGCCCCAAACGCCACCACGTTCTTTGGCCCGGCTTGCCCCTCGGTGGGGTGGGCGTGGACGTACCGCGCGGCGTCAGCACTGACGACGACCAGATGGCCCGTCGCCCCCATGTACGGCTCCAGGTTGGCGACCGGTTGGCCGGACTGGTCAGTCAACTCGAACCGCACCGTTGCCTCCTGTCCGGGCTTTGTCCCGTCGAGAGCCACCTTCGCCGTCAGGCCGTCGCCCGAAACAACCCCCGGCGCGTCGGGGGTGAGCGGCGGGGCAGAAGGGGCATCCCCGACCACCTTCAACTGAGCGACAGCCGTGGCCGCCGCCTTCCCAACTGGTTGGTGGTCGGCGAACAGGTGGTAGGTGCCGCCGACCTGGAAGGTGTGCTTCACCTTCATGACACCGCTGCCCGGGTCGGGCGTCAGGTGCAGGTGGGCGAACTGGTCGAGACCTTCCCGAATCAAGATCAGGTGGACTTTCGCGTCGTGAACGACGGCGTAGTCCGTAAGCGGTCCGCCGGCACCGCCGGGGATGGTGAGTTCCAGTTCCGTCGCCTGACCGGCCTTGACCTCCCCAGCCGGCCGGACCTCAAGCACGGTCATCGCCGGCCGGTGGCCGTCGTGACCGCCGTGGTCGTGCTTGTGTCCGTCGCCTTTGGTGTCGGCGGGGCCGGATGCCTTATGGTCGTCGTGCTTCTGGCCGCAGCCGGCGACAAGCGTCGCAAGCAGGACCGCGAGGGTGAGCCGCATGGTGATTCTCCAGGGTGTCACTTCCGAACCTTGCCCGCGTCTACGGCGGTCATCGCGCCATACCCCTCCCGCCACCGGGCTGGGAACTCGACCAGACCTGCGAAGTCGGTGTCGTCTAGGATGGCCTTCCAGTCCTTGAGCAACTTGCTCTCGCCGTCGAGGTAGACCCTGAGCAAGTACTTGCCCTCGGGCAGCGACGGCTTACCCGCTCGCCACACCTTGGCCTGGTCAGAACCCTTCGGGGCGAGCAAGGTGAGGTTGTGCTGCCACAGCTTCCCTTTCCCGAAGACCATCCGATCAGAGACGGCGACGGGTGTCTTCTCCCACGCCTTCCGCCCGGCATCCCAGGCGAAGACGCGGACCTGTAGGAACTTGTCGCCCCACTCAGGGGGGCAGTTGGTCAGCTTCAGCCAGAGGTCGGTGCCGAAGCGCTCGGGACCGACGTCGGCGGGCGGGAGGTCCGAAGCGGCGGCGTACTTACCGCCGCGGATCGCGGCCACGTCCTCGATCCAGGCACGGAACCCCTTGTAGGCGTCGTCCCCGACAACGAACTTGGTGCCACCCTCGTGCTTCTCGCCGAGCGGCTTGCTAAGGAGCAAACTCCGCTCGGGGTTCACCGGGTCGATGAGCTTCGAGGCGATCAGGTACTTCATCGTGTCCCCGGCCCCGGCCTTCTTCACCCACGCCACCCGGTCGCCGTACTCCTTGCGGTGCTTGTCGTTTTGTGGGGTGCCTTCGGTGTGGCAGTTCATGCACCGAAACCGCCACGCCCACACGTTTCGCTCAAACGACTCCAGCACCCGGTCCGTCCGGGCATGCCGGATTACCTCGTTCGGGCGACTCGGCCCGGCCCGGTCCTTCGCCTCCAGCTTCGGGGTCGCCTTAAGTTTCTGGTCGGCGGCGCACGCCGCGATCCAGGCCACGAATGCTTCTCGCTCGGCCTTGCGGAGCTTGGCGTTTACCGCGTTTGGCCCCTTAGCACCGTCCCCGCCCATGTCGATGAGCGAGACGATCTTCGACCGCTCGGGTGCTGCGAGGTCGATAAGCCCCTGGTCCCGGAGGCTCTGAAACGTCCGCTCGGCGTCCGGCAGGATGTAGTCCTTCAGGTCAACCCCCGCGAGGTGGCACTGCACACAACTCGACGGGTTCGGCGACTTGAAGATCGGGACGATACGCTTCTCGAACACCTCGGCGGGCGTCGGTTCGCTAGCACCGGCCCGCTCGGGCGGGCGGGCTGCGACGACTCCGACGACGGCGATCCACACGATGGCACGCATGTCGGCCTCCGGTTCGTCGGGTTACTTCTTGGCGTCCCGTTCAGCCTTCGCTTTGGCCTTTAGCCCCTCGACCTTCGCCAACGTCTTGTCCGGATCGGCCTCAGCCTTCCGCTTACACCCCTTGCAGCAGACGAAGACCGGCTGGCCCTTGATGTCGAGCTTCAGCGGCGGCCCCATCGAGCCGAGACGTTCTTCGCTGCTGACTACGCACCACTCCTGCGCCTCGACGAGGGCACGGTCTTCGGGCGAGAGCTTGGACCGCTCGGCGGCCACGTCGTCAGTCTTGCCGCTTGCGGCCTGCGTCTGGCCGGCCGGGGCATCGGGCTGGGGCTTGTCCTTGTTGACGTTACACCCGGTCATGACGAACGCGATGAGCAACGCGAGTGTGGCTAGCGGGGTCTTAATGTTCGGCATCGGACGATGAACTCCTGATGACTCGGGAAGCCCGGCCCGCCCGTTCAGGCGGGCGGGCCGGGCAGGGAAACTGTCAGTTGACTTCGCAGCACTCGGCCCCCGGCACGCAGCACGGCGAGGCGGGCAGGCAGCAGCCCCCGGTGGCCTTCGCGGGAGCAGCGTCACAGCACGGCAAGCCGGCGTCGCAGCACTCGGCACCCGGCTGACAGCAGGCGGCGGGGGCGGCCTTGGCCCCGTTGTCCCCGCAGCATGGGGAGCCGGGGTAGCAGCAGTCGGCCCCGGCCGAGCAGCAGTCGGTGCAGCAGGGCGAGCCGGCGAAGCAGCACTCGGAGCCGGGGTAGCAGCAGGACTTGCTGGCCCCCGTAAACGCCAGACCGGACGCGGCCAGACCGGCGACGGACACCAGCCCGACGAACAGCTTGGTCAACATTGTCTCGACCTCGTGCAGTGGCGGGCCGCTCGTCACATCCCTAAGCCGGGCGGCCCACAGCCGGCTCGGGGAATACTGGTGCGAAGCCCGACCGTCACTTCTGGCGGTAGAACTCCGGCTCCTTGATCTCGTCGGGCTTCTCTTTGGCAAGCGCCACGAACTCATCCACACACGGCGGGCAGCAGAACTCGTAGGTCTTGCCGCCGATCACCCACGAAAACTTCGGGTTGGCCTTCGTGAGTGTGACCGGGCAAATCTTCTCACCGGCCTTCGGCTTCAGGTCGTGTTCCGCCTTAAGCCCCTTGAACTTCACCGACGCGACCACCCCACCGTTGGCCCGGATGTCGGCCTCGGTGTACTTGCCGCCGGGGGTCAGGTAGAGCTTCCGCTCGTCGTCGTCGGCTACCTTCGACGGCATCCCGTGTTCGCCGGCGTCGGGGACGGACTTGAATGCGACTCGGAACCGCTCGTTGCCGATACGGATCGACGGGATCGTGACCTCGACCTTCTTCCCGGCCACCTCCTTCGGCAGGTGGCCGACGAACAGCGAGGTCATGCCCGACTTGTCGCCGGGCTGCGGCTTCGGGGCGAGGACGAACGACTCCGACTCCATCCCGCCCTCGGCCTTGACGTATCCCGTGAGCGGTTGGGCCTCGACTTCGAGAACAGTGGCTTCGTTCTGCCCGAGCGTGTACAGCCGCAGAATGCCGCCCTTCTCGAACACGGCCTCAGCGTGATAGCTGTCGCTGCCGATGGGCACGACAATCCCCCCGTGAGCGGTCGGCTTGTGCCCGTGCTCGCCGTCCGTTTTCGGCGGCGGGGCCGTTGCAGCGGGGGTGTTGGCCTTCGACGGATCGGCGGCGGACGGGGCAGCGGGGTTGTTGCAGCCGGCAAGGATCAGCGTCGCACCGGCAAGGGTTGCGGCGATTGGAACGAAGCGTAGCGAGCGGACCATGACGGCCCTCCATTGCGGATATCAGCGCGCGGCGGATGACGCCGGCGGTAGGGACCAACCGAGGACGAACTGGGCCAGGTCGCATCACGAATGACGCGAGGACCCCGAGCGTTAACGGAAGCTGGCGTAGAGCACGCCGCGCGTGGTCAAGCGATTGAGGGGGAACGCCAGGACACGGCGTCCGCTAGAAGTGAGCTAGCAGCGAAGCACGGAGTACGCCGCGAGAAGCTCGCGGCCGAATGGTCCACTGGCAGAAGGGAGCTGAGCGGCTGGAGTCGAGCTGGGGGCAAACAGGTCAAATGCGATCGAAGACGGCAAGCCGACGAACAGGGCATCGACCAGCTTGAGTTGAGCAGAAAGGTCCGAAGTGGTCGCAGCCGACGGCAGGGCCGTCACCTGCTTACCCTTCTCGCAAGGGCACTTAGCGGGTGTCCCCGGCTCAGGGTGGTGCTGGCTGTCCGGGCAGCACGGGGGCGTGTTGTCGCGGCAGCAGGACTTTACAGGCTTCGTAGGCGAATGCTCGCCTGCCTCGGTCGGCTTTGCAGACGCCACCGTGCAGCAGCACACCCCCGGCCCGAGCAGGGTCGTGAGCGTGAACCAGAGGGTGAGCGCGAAACGGCCCATACCCATAGGATCGGCACCTCACCCCCAGAAGTCAACCCGAACTGTCCGGACACTCCGACATTCGGCGCGGCTTAAGACCACTCCCGCTGGACACAGCCAGCCGGCACCCTGGGCGGCGGTCCATAACCCGGTGACGGGCAAATACCTGGCCAGCGACGACACCCGTGTTACGAGCCGCGTGGTCCGAACGGACGGAGGATGGGCCGCTCGGCCGGCACCGAAGACCGGGGCACCAACTCAAGGCCAGCCACCTTCCGGACCCGGTTCACCGCCCGCCAGATGCAAAGGAGCTGCCCCCGAACCGGGGCATAGGGAACATACGGCAGGGACTCGAACTCGTCGGCCAAGGCTTCTGCCGAGCGACGAAGAGCAATCTTTACGAAGTGGTCTTTTAGTTGCCCGTACTCCTCCCGTTCGATCCGGACCTGCACCCGCCCCTCGCGGTAGCTAATCGAGTACCCCTCGACCTTCAGCGGCACACGGCGGAGGTCCCGGACCTGCTCCCCCTCATCTTCGAAGAACCGGTGCTGGCCGTGGGTGGCCATCACCACGAAGAGCCGGCGGAAGCGAATGTACTGAACGCCGGCCTCGCCGGTCTTTCGCCGCCTCGACCGGGTCCACTTCGACACGTCGATCCCGTACCGGGCCACAAGCTTCCGGTCTACGAGGGTCGGATCCTTCCTCTCAGGAACCGACCCGGTGACGTAGAAGAAGTACTCATTGGCCACGTACGAGACGGCGATCTGCTGGACGAACCCGGGAAGGGAGGTGGCTTCGGCTCGGTACTTCATCCCCCGCCGATCAGCCCGACTTCGCCTCCTGCTTCAGAAGGGAGGAAGGGTGGGACGTTGTTTCCGGCACAACGTCCCCAAAGCCGTTCGCCACCTTCGGTGGAGAACCTTTTGCATCGCGCGCTGTCGCTTCCCTGGCTGCTGCCACTAGTTTCAGTGGTTGCAGTTGCCCAGTTATGGCGGTAGCGCCTGACAAACCGCCGGCGGACTCTCGGCTCCATGCCGGGCAAGCCCGCCGTCCGTTCGCTGCCGAATGACTCGGTCGCCTCCCGGCGGCCGACTCGTCTGACCGCGTCCGAAAACCGGCCTTCAGTCTGCGTGTCATCGAGACAAGAAATCCCGTCAGGGCTTTCGTCGTGGTTGTCGGTCGAAGACCACCTCGCCCGGCGATACTGCCGCCGGACGAAGTCACCTCCGAACGTCTGCGTCCCGGCACCACCCGTAAAACGCACCAACACCGCCCGGACTGCCTTGCCCGGAGAGTGCCCCGCTTCTGGCGGGCTCCTACTTACCCCCCGCTCCCAGTCCCAAGCCTTTTAATCACCCGGCTGACCTTCTGCCGGGCACCGAGGAACCACCCCGGCCGCCTGGGACCTTCCCAAGTTAGTGACAAGCGTCCTTCCGTCGGTCACGTCGCTAGAGGGTGCTACCCCTCTCCACATCGTCGCACGTCCCGGGCTCCCGCCCGGGCGCAGTTTCCGAAAGGTTGCCCTCTCGATTTCGGGGGACCGAAACTAGAAGCGTCTCCCCTACCCGCCGACGATGCTGCTTCGCGGTTCGGCCTCGCGTCTCCGACGGAACTGACCGGCAAGCCCTTGCGGGCCTTTCATGGTTGAGCTTTTCGCGGTCCCCGGGTTTGTCCGAGAATCCCCGAGTGCAGGTCATGCACCCGATCCCGACTGTTACCAGTTCGGGAACTCCCCACGCCGGCGCGGTTGAACGGACCTGACAGGACTTTCACCCGATTTGCCGCATCGATCGTGCGGCTGTGGTCCGGACCCCCTGCGGCGGGATTACGTCGCCTTAAAGGCGACGGCACCCGCTTCACTCGTCACGACCAACTCCCCGGCTGCCCGGGGCAGGTGGCGTGTCCTTGTCGCCCTGTTTCTAAAGGGCATTGGATCGAAGGACTGGATTACTCCGCCCGGAATCGTCTCCCATACGAGGGGAGCGTGAGACCGGACGGGATTACTCAGCCCAGCGTCCATCGCACCGGACGAGCCACTCTCGTGGCATCCGGCGCTACGGGCGTCGGCACCCTCGGCCGCGGTTGGTTAGACCGCTGCTCCCTTTCGCCGGCTGGTGAGGCCGGCTTTGGTGGGCGGTGCCGCCCGTCTCGATGACCGCTCCGGGCATCCTCGCCCCGAGCTTGGACGCAGTGCTTAAGACTGCAAACGCTGTTATGGGGCTGCGGCGCGGCCGGGAGCCGGAAACTCGAAGCCGAGGAAGTCGAGCAGGTTCTTCCAGCAGATTTCCGGTTGTTCCAGCTTCCCGGCAGGGCCAGTTCGCTTTCCAGGCACGTCAACAGGCCTCACCGCGTCGAACGCTCGCAAGCGTCCCCTCGCCTGGTCTTCGTCGGCTTGCGTTGCAAAGTGCCAGAGCCGACGGCGGACAAGCCGGACGAAGAGGCCGGCCGGGTTTTGCTTGGCAACTGCCCGGGCGTGCTCGGCGGCGGTCACGAACTGAAGCCGGACATGCTCGCCACGCTCGACAAAGCCGGCCTGAACTCCCTGACGGTGAAGTTCGAGAAGCCGCGCGGTGTCTCGAAGGTCCGCTTCGGTCACGTCTCGCCAAGTAGGTTCTCTTCCGGGCGAAGCCTCCCTTTCTTGCTTTGCCCTAGCACCAGCCGCTCTGCCGGAGGCGGGTTTCTGGTGTTTGTACTCCGTTAGGAGTTTTCGGTTTGATACAGGGGGTGGCAAATCGGTTGTGGGCGGAAGCTGCGGGGGTGCTTTTTTGCTTGTGGACAAACCTCGCGGCCGTACAGGTGCCGCCTCCGAGACGACATCCAGATTGACCTGGACCCGCATACCCCACCGGTTCCTTGCCCAGGTCGGGTCTTCGACGGAGACAAGCCAGCCTTCCTTCAGAAGCCGCTTACGCTCTTCCTTCACCCGCCGCTCATCGACGCCAAAGACGGAGGCGACCCACGAGGCAGCACACCGGCCGATGGCGACGAGCTTGAATCGTCGTCGAAAGACGCATCGGATGAGATGAGCCAGTCTCGTGGCGATGCCAACTCGTGTCCCCTCTCGGGCGAGCAGGCGAAGAAGTCGCCGGGGAACTGGGACGCTTCGGTTCGTGAGCTGGACGGCAGCGAGCATTGAGCCGAGCGGAGTTCCCTCTTGAGCATCGGAAACTCGCTTACTGTCCGGGAAACTGAGTGACTCCCCGGTCATCACCGCGAGCGAGGCGGCACGGAGGCGGCGAAGCGAAGCGCGGACGTGCTGACCTCCAACGCCGCCGACCAGACGGTGAAGCTCTTCGGTGGTGTAGATGGCGCGACGCTCTCGGGAGCTAAAGGAGCGCCGAGCGGCCATCTCCTTTGCAGCAAGCCAGACGCGCAGGTCGAAGAGTTTTATCCTGCTTGTTCGGTAGGCGGCCCAAGCCGAGCAAAGCTCCACAACTGGAATAAGGACATAGCCTCCCCTCACCCGGTCAGACCGGGCCAACGACGCAGCCATTTCGTTTCGCTCCTACGCAATTAGGAACGAGCACCGGGCCGTGTGCGGGTATGGAGGCACACGGGTACCGTCGGGCCTCGCCGTTTTGTCAATTGACTCGTGGCATGGAATCGGGGCAGAGTTGAGGCGTATCAACTATCCGACAATTTTTTACTGCCCTGTTTCGGTCTGCCAACTGAAACGGAGTGACCCCAAAAAAGCGACCCTGCCAGGTCGCTTTTTTACTTTCCGGGTCCGGGTGATCGTTACTCGATAGTCATTACCTTCCTCGCGGCTGGGGGGTCACCCCCCAGCGACGTTACTATTCCCGGCGACATTGCAACCGGCGTTCCAGGCTCGCAAGGTACAAGATGGGCTATATGCCGCAGTGCTAAGTCCGAAATGAGCGGCGGAGTGCCGGTATGCCTCCACACTCGTCCTTGGGGGTATACCGGTATGCCGGCATACGCCTCGGCCGGCGGTCTGCCGGTATGCCTCCACACCGGTTCGGTTTTCCTATCCAGCTCTGCGATACCACTTGATTTGCCACGGCTCCCGCGGTCGCCTGGCTTCGCGCCCATGAGGCGCGTGCGGCAGAAGGTGGGGGATGCCCCGCCGTGACCGTTAAACAGCCCTTGGCGGGCCGTACAGACGGTTTAAACGGGATGCGGGAGTCGGCACCTGGCCATCCCAAAGCGTGATTGCGCCGTACTCCTCGGGTGTGGAGGCACACGCAGCGAGCGGGTCAGGGCTTGAAATTTTTCCTTGACGGGTGTGGAGGTAGACAGGCACACAAGTTGGGCCTCGGTGTGCCTCTCCACCGGCAGACGGATTCGGCGGGTATGGATGTATAGAGGCACACTCGCCGTCCAACTTTTTGTGCGTTGAAGTAGGCCGGTCGGTGTCCTTCGCCGCGGCAGGAGCCGGCCCGGACCGTCAGACTGTCCGGCCAACGGCACTTGAGGGGTCGAGCCGAGGTGTAACCGAATGACACTAACCCTGTAACGATATGAAGCTAGCAAGAACCCATGTCATCGCCCTTGCAAACCAGAAAGGGGGCTGCGGGAAGACGACGACAACCGTAAGTCTGGCTGCGGCATTTGCCGCACAAGGCTTCTCTGTCGCCGTTGTCGATACCGATCCCCAGTGTAATGCGACCGATACGTTCGGCATTGATCGGGACCAACTGACCGCAGACGGCCGGTTTACGCTGGCCGACGCGTACATCGCAAAGAAGCCGGCCCGGGAGATCGAGTACGACTTCGGCGATCGCTTCGGTGGGCTACTCACGGTCGTGCCGGGGCATAAAGGAATCGGCACCGTCTCGCACCGCCTCGAAGCACAGCTCCAAGCAGGGATCGCAAACGGTGACTACTCGGACCTCGATGCCGACGACGTAAAGAACGAGCACCGCCACCGGCTCAAGCAGTCACTGGCGAGCCTTCGCGGGGTCCGCGACATCATCCTCATCGACACCCCACCCGACCTCGGCTTCCTGATGACCACGGCACTCGTCGCCGCCGACTGGTTCATCATCCCGGTCTTTCCCTCCGGCTACGACCTAAAGGGCCTTGAGTCGCTGGTGAACAACGTGAAGAAAGTCCAAGAGCGCTACAACCCGGGCATCCGACTGCTCGGCGTACTGCTCGGAAACTGCGACAGCCGCGCAAAGCTCGACTCGGACATCCACGCCGAGCTTGTCCGGCTGTTTACGGAAGGGTTCGTCTTCCAGACCAAGATCAACCGAAGTGTTCGCCACCGAGAGGCTACCGTCTACGGCCAGACGATTTTTGAGCACGCCGGCGGGCAGCAACCGGCCGAGCAGTTCTTAACACTTGCCGGAGAGGTCGTGCCGCGTCTCATCGGGGGCATCCAGGCTCCGCCGTTTGAAGACGAAGTGGAAGAGGAAGTGATCGAAGGCGAGGGGAGGGTAGGATTCGGTGGCTAAACCACGTCCAAGAGGACTCCCGTCGTCTTTTCAAATCGGGGTCTCCGCCCAAACGCTTAGTCGGCCGGTGGAGCTTGGCGAATACCTAGACGATGTCCCGCTGACAAGACCTGAGCGTCGAGTGCAGCAGGAGCCGGTTCCGGATTCGGTGCCTGCGCCCGCAGCTCCTCAGCCGCCAGTACAGAACGTCCAAGCTTTCGCTCCGCAGCCCGTCTACCAATCGCCGCCGGTGAACGAGAGTTACGTGCAGGTTGAGCCGGTTCAGCGAGTCCAGCGGGAGCAGCCGATCGCTCCACCGCGTCCACAACCCACCCCGACACGTGTGCCGCCGCCGCTGCACGTCGCCGAGTACGTCGAGGAGTCGGTCACGCCCGCTTCGCCGCTCAAGCCGAGCCCGCCGAGGAAGCAGGTGAACATGAACCCCGAAACGCTTCGCATGGTCGATGAGCTGCTCCACCACATCCAGTCCTACAGCGGGCAGAAGGACGCTAAAGCGTCGGAGATGTTTCACGGCCTCGTTTCCGCCCTCTACGATTCCCGGGCCTACCTGAACTTCTCCGACGTTCCGCCCCGAGGACAGTGGGGCTCACCTACCGCACGGGCGTTTCCGGTCGCGCTTAAGAAGGTGTTTCGTGAGGCGATCGCGGAGTGGTGCGCGAGGAACCGGCGGTAGGCGAGGCGAGGGGAGTAGAGACGAACGCGCGCTTCCGGCATCCAATTCACGTGAAGCGCCTACTTCTAAACTCCGTCTGCCTTTTGATCACGTGCGGCTTTCTGTACGAGAGCTATCGCATGTCCCGCCTGCTTCTTGCCCGGACCTTCTTGCTGGCTCAGGTCGGAGACGTGGTCGTCTTTGACAACCCGAACCAATCGGGCTTTGGGGAGCGGTGGCGGCTGACGAAGATGCTGGTCAGCCGGGTAAGCGTCGGCGAGGACTACTCGGCGGTCGGCCGAGGCGAAGACTGCACGTTCCACAAAGTGGACAACCCAGCGGTTGTCGAGGAGCGTCCCTGCATCCTCATCCCGGTCGAGTGGTCGGTTGAGAACTTCCGAAACCACCAGAGGCAGAGCTTCGCCGAGGCGCGAGACGCCCGGCTTCTGTTCAACCTCGGAGAGCAGGTAATCAAGAAGCCTGGTCCGCTCGACACGGCGTTTGGGCAGCGGTGGGTCGTCCACGAGAGCAGTAAGGTCATCACCATCCCCGAGACTGGCCAGCCGTTTCGGCCCGTTCACACGTATCGGCTGAGGGCCGTCGATTATCACTCGCCTGTCGGCGAGATAACCGTCTCGGAAGAAGAGATCCGCCGACCCGCACCTGCCGAACTCAGGAAGTTGCCCGACGCGCCACCGCCGCTGCTACGAGAAGGGCCAACCGTCGAGCCGCAGCAGGAGACCGCCGAGGGCAAAGTCCCCGTCTGATTCCGAAGTCAGCTCCGCTGCCCGCATTCTGACCCCACCAAGTCGCTTCTCGATCCCAGGAACATCCGTCCGAGCCATTAAAACCGGGGGAGCCCCCCCATACGTCTCAAGTTAACGGGGCGGGTTGCTGTATCGCCGGTCCTAGGATGAGGTTGCGCCGGACGCGCGGCCTCCTCCGGACGGACCCGATGCCCGCCACCCTGACCCACGTCGCCACCGCCCTCCGGGCCACCCTCACCACCGACGCCGACCGGCTCGCCCGGGACACCGGGTTCGTCCGCCGCCGCCGCAAGATCACCGGGCCGGCGTTCGCCCAGGCCCTCGTCCTCGGCTGGCTGGAAGACCCTGGGGCGTCCGTCGAGGAGCTCGCCGGCCGCCTCGATGCCGCGGTCAGTCCACAGGCCCTCAGCCAGCGGCTCGACGCCACGGCCGCCGACTACCTGCGGGAGCTGCTGCGGGCGGCCGTCGGCCGGCTGGTGGCCGCCCGCCCGGCCCGCGTCCCGCTGCTCGACCGGTTCGCCGGGGTGTACGTCGAGGACGCCACCGTCACCCCGCTGCCCGACGACCTGGCCCCCGCCTGGCCCGGGTGCGGCGGGGCCAAGCCGACCGAAGGGCTGGCCGCCCTCAAGCTGTCCGTCCGGTGGGAGCTGACCAGCGGCCGGCTGACGGCGATGGCTGTCCACCCGGGCCGGGTGCCCGACCGGTCGGCCGTGCCGGCCGGCGACCCACTGCCGGCCGGGTCACTCCGGCTGGCCGACCTGGGGTACTTCGACCTCGACCGCCTGCGGGCCGACTCGGCCCGGGGGGTGTACTGGATAAGCCGGCTGCCCCCGCACGTGCTGATCGGGGTGGGCGACGACATCCCCTACGAGGCCGCCGCCCTGCTCGGGCGTGCCCGGCTCGACCGCCTGGACATCCCGGTGGTGATCGGCGGGGCGGCCCCGCTGCCGTGCCGGCTACTCGCCCTCCGCTGCCCGGCCCCGGTCGCCCGACTCCGCCGCGACCGGCTGGTCCGCCGGCTGCGGGAGAAGGGCCGGCCGGTGTCCGACCGGCTGCTGGTGCTGTGCGAGTGGACGGTGTTCGTCACCAACCTGCCGCTGGCCGGGTACGAGGCGGCGGACGTGTGGGCGCTGTACCGGACGCGGTGGCAGGTGGAGCTGCTGTTCAAGCTGTGGAAGTCGCACGGCGGGTACGGCCACTCCCGCGGACGGAGCGGGCCGCGGGTGCTGTGCGAGCTGTACGCCAAGCTGCTGGCGATGGTGGTCCACCACTGGGTGCGGCTGCTCAACGGCGGCCCGCTGTGGAGCGCGAACACGGCCGGGGTGGTGCGGCACATCCGCCGGGTGGCCGTCGAGCTGGCGGCCGTCCTCCGGTCGCCCCGGCAGCTCGTCCGGGTGCTGCGGCGGAGCCGGTCGCAGCTCGGCCGGCTCCGGCCCCGCCGGCCGCGGAAGAGGCAGCCGTCTACGTTGCAACTGCTGACCAACCCCAAGCTCTGCGGCTTAACTTGAGGCGAATGGGGGAGCCCCCCCCGCGGCGTCAAGTGCCTGCGGCTCGACTCCTCCCCATCTTCCGCGCTCCCAGAGCCTCGCTTGTGCAGACGGGTCCCCTCCAAGCCGCACGCCCCTGACTCCGCTCCCCCCTTTCCCAAGTGTGCCTTCGTTCCAAGCGAATGCGCGCGGCATTCACTTGGACAACGAAACATCAAGAGACGAGGACAGCACCGTGAGCGAGACGAGCACCCAGACCCGCCAGGATGTCTACACGCGGGTCACGTCGAAGATTGTGGCCGACTTGGAACGCGGGGTCCGCCCGTGGCACAAGCCCTGGAGCGTTGAGCACGCCGCCGGCCGAATCTCCCGGCCGCTTCGTCACTCGGGCGAGCCGTACCGGGGCATCAACGTCCTGGTGCTGTGGATCGAAGCCGAGGCGAGGGGATACACTGCCCCCCTCTGGCTGACGTTTCGCCAGGCTAAGGAACTCGGCGGCTTCGTCAAGAAGGGCGAGAAGGGGACGCCGGTCGTCTACGCGAACAGCTTCACCAAGAAGGGCACTGACGAGGAGGGCAAGGAGGTCGAGCAGGATGTCTACTTCCTCAAGGACTACACCGTCTTTAACGCCTGTCAGGTCGAAGGCCTTCCCCAGCACTTCTACGCCCTGGCCGCGCCGCCCAGGGAGAAAGTCGAGCGGCTCGCCGAGGCCGACCGGTTCTTTGCGGCGACCGGTGCCGACATCCGCCACGGCGGGAGCCGGGCATATTACGCACTCGAAGGGAACTACGTCCAGCTTCCGCCGTTTGAGACCTTCCACGACGCCGAGAGCTACGCTTCGACTGCCGCTCACGAGCTGACCCACTGGACCCGGCACCCGTCAAGGCTCGACCGCGACTTCGGGCGGAAGCAGTGGGGAGATGCGGGCTACGCCGTCGAGGAACTTGTCGCGGAACTCGGAGCGGCGTTCCTCTCAGCCGATCTCGGCATCACCCCGGAGCCGCGCGAGGATCACGCAGCCTACCTCGCATCCTGGCTTTCGGTGCTGAAAGACGACAACCGGGCGATCTTCCGGGCAGCGGCCCACGCCGAACGAGCCGTTGCCTTTCTGCACGGACTTCAGCCGAAGCAGGACGGCTGACCGCAGACGCGGGCCGGCATGATCGGTTATTCCGGTCGTGCCGGCCGCCGCTTCGCGGCGGGAAGTCGGGGCCGCTTCGCTTCGCTCCGCGGTTCCTGTTGGTGTTCCGCCTTCGGCGAGTTGACTAGAGCAAGATGTAAACCCTTCCGGCCAAACAGTTTAGAAACAAGACCCCGATGTGCCCCGGCGATTTTACTGGAGCACGGAAATCCGTCATACCGAAGGCGATTCACGGAGAACCTTGGCTAACTTCCCTGTGTCCTCAACGAATCGTGGGGGAGGGCGCGGACACCCTAGTGTGCAATCCGAAGCTCTCGTTCGCGTCTGAGCCGCCACGAACACGGTACGGGTGGCGTTCCTTCTGACCAAAAGTATACTTGTTCCAGCAGTGCCCGCCCGCGTGGCCGAGCAGGTGCGAAGCACAGAAGAAGGTGAGCATGTCCGCAAGTTCTTCAACCCCTGCCGACGCCGCGATCGAGGAGTTACTTCGCGGCGGCAGGCTCACCTCTGGTAAGACCGTAGTCGGCCCGTTGGAGCCGAAAGCTCTCCAGCTCCTTCGAGTCGTCTGGGAAACTCGGGCGGACCTCTCCCGCCGCAAGGGGGCCGACCAGGCGACCGCCGCAAGAGTGTCCTATCTCGCCGCTGGAGCTGCGGCGACCGAGGTAGCTGCCGCTCTGCCGAGTCCAAACGAAGTCACGCCACTGCGACTTGTGCCGTCGCCAGATGAGCGGGTCGCTACACCGCGCTGGCGGCTGCACGAGCTTCGCTCGCACTCCATTCGCGGCATCGCCCCGCCAGGCGTCACCGTCACGTTCACTTTCGACGGCGTGCCGATGCTCATCTATGGCCCAAACGGCAGCGGTAAGAGCAGTCTGCTTGCCGCCGTCGGGTGGGTGCTGACCGGCCGAGTCGTGACGGATTGCGACGAGGAGGCGGAAAGCTTCACCCTCTACGCCCCGCCGACCGCGGCCGGGCGGGTCGCAAAGCTCCGTGACTGGCCAGCAATTCACACGCTGCCCCAGGGCGACGACCCGGTCGCCGCCGTCCCCGATTGCTGGGCGGTGCTCGAACTCAGAACCGAAGACGGAAAGCGAGCGTTATACCTGCGACGCTCCCTCGCTCATGGCCTTGAGCAGAGCGATGACGCCAAAGCGTGGAAGCCGTGCCCATCGCTTTCCGAGCACGGCATTAGTCCGCTCGACGTTCAGCTTTCGGTCTCCGCCGCGACCGTGTTCGGCCGCAGAACTCTTGAGTCGTCACCGGACACCCGGCATCTGCTCAGCATGATGCTCGGCTACGACCCGCTTGAAGAACTCGGCAGCCTCGTAACGACGCTTGCAACCAACCTGACGAAAGCGGCAAACGCCGAGCGCGAAGCGCTTGCAGCCCGGCGGCAGCGGCAGCAGGCTCTCTTGTCCTCATTCCCGAACAAGCTCCGTGACGGCCTCGAACTTCGCAAGCAGGTGACGACCCTCACCCGCGAAGTGCCGCCGGACGAAGCCCGAATCGGGGAGGTGATGGCGCTGGCCGCAACAGCAGTCGTTGACGCTGAGGCAGCCATTGCGTCCCTTCTCGAAATCGGAGCAGAAGGCCGGGCGGTGCCGGCCGGACTTGCCGACTCGCTAACGTCCGCGGTGCGCATCCTGGAAGCAGCGACCGACGAGCTGTTTCCCGCATTCCGCTCGCTGTTGGTGGCAGACTCCGAAGCCGCAAATGCCACGGCTACGAGCGCTGTCGGCTCGGCCGGCGAGGCGCTCAGCAAGTTCGAGCAGACCGCAAAGGCTCGAATCGCCGACCGATTGGCGTGGTGGAAGCGGGAAGCTGTCCCCGGCAGCAAGGCAACGCTTCTCATCCAGGCCGCGGCCCACTTCGAGCCGACCGACGAATCCTGTCCGGTGTGTGAGCAGGAGATCGCGGGCAGCGACGTTGCCTCGCAGCTCGCCGGACTAAAGGGCGCGTCGGCCGACCTGCGCTCGAACCTACGGGAGTTCTTTCGAAACCTCGCCGACGAAGTCCGGCTCGCCGTGCCCGCCTCCGTCATGGGGTTAAGTGCGAAGGACCCGGCGCGTTGCCTGCGCGAGGACTGGGCGGCGATCTGTGATGAACTGGGTGGGGCACTCGCACCCGTAACGGAACGCTTCACCCCTGGCATCGAGGCAATCGCGGAGTCGCTGTCGCCGGTCGAGTTCGAGGCCTCGGAGCTGATTCCAGGCGACGCGGACTCAGCTTTTGCCGAAGCCGCTGCGCCCTTCCTCGTAGCACTCCGGGAGGCGAGGCGAGGGATCGCGGTCGCCCGGTGGGCAGCCAGGCACCTGGCCGAGGTAACGCAGAGGCTCCTCGTACTCGTCAATTCGAGCGCCGGCGAAGCCTCGTCGCTTCTTGCCGTGCTCGCGCGCGGCAAGCATGCGGCGGCCGATGTCGAGCCGGTCGTGGCCGTGCGGGAGGGGCTTAAGGATGCAGCACTCGAAGCGGCCGGCATCAAGACGGCCGCTGCCGCACTTGCCGCGCTTGAGGAGATGCACGCGGCACTCGAAGCGATTAAGCCCATCGGGAAGTACGCCGCAGCCGAGGTCGAGCGGGTCTTTACCGACATCCGCGAGAAGACCATCGAGAACACCCGAAAGCTCTACCCGCACGCAAACCCCGACCTCTCGCCGTCCCGCCTGCACTTGAACAAGGGGCGAGACAAGTCGGTCGAGGCTTACTTAAGTGCCGGCGCGTTCGAGGTGCCTGGCCAGCACATCGCAAACGCCGGACTGCTTAGAGCCATCGCGCTCGCCTTCTACTTCGCTCTGCTTGAGCGGCACCCGGGCGGTCTCGGCTTCGTGGTGATGGACGACCCGATTCTTTCTCTCGACGACGATCACCGCGAGGCGTGGTCGGCAAACATTCTAAAGCCAGCACTTGCCACGACGCAGGTGGTGGTGGCGACCCATCAGCGGCAGTTTCTAAACAACTGCAAGACCGACTTTCACCCCGGGCGGCTCGTCGAGCTAAACCCCCGCACGAGGTCAAAGCAGGTCACCTACCGACCCGGGGACCGTCTCGACCGGGCTGAGGAGCTGCTCGCGGTCGCCACGACCAGCGTGCCGAACGAGCTTCGGAAGTATCGAGAGGATTTGGTCATCACGCTCGACGCCTACAGCCCGACGGCGTTCTTCAACCCGCACAACTTGCGGCACTCGCTCGACCAGTATCTGGGTCTCGTAGCGCCGCATCCGCTCGCCTCCGCCAACCAGGCGAAGATCGGCAAGCGGGTGAGGGAAGAGAAGGTGACTCGGGTGCTCGACCCCGGCTCACACAGCCTGACCGAGGCCGACGTGACCGAGCCGATGATTCGTGACTGCCTCGCTGAGCTGCGTGAGCTAGACGTCACCTTCAAAAACGAACTCGAACGCCTCGAAGCGGAGCGGCTGCGCGTGCTAAAGAGCCGCTCCCTGCCGCTGCTGGCAACCCCGGCCGTCCCGAGCGGCCCAGCTCCCGCCGCGGTCATCCCGTTTGATCGGCTACGAGTCGGAGAAGAGGCGGCTGCGTGGGCCGAGCCGGTGCGGCTTCGCATCATCGGATCCGCCGCCGCGCAGACCCACGGCTGCGTTGTCGATCTCGCCGAGGAGCCGTCGGAATCTGACTTCCCGGCGGGCGGCGCGATCCTCGTCTCAAGCGATACTCTCTGCCCCGTTGCCCGGCCGGGCCAGTGGGCGCTTCTCTCCGACGAGGCCGGCGACGGCGATTTAGTCGCCGTTCTCGACCTCGCCGGTAATCGCTACCTTCGTCGCGGGTGGTCTGCCGGAAACGCCTGGTTCCTCGAAGCCGTAAACCCGTCGGCGGGGGTCGCCCCGGTGAGCATTCGGAAAAGTGACTGCAAGGTGCGAAGGGTAAACGGCGTCTGCTACGGCCCGCGAAAGGAGCTGGGGAGGGGAAGCGGGAAGCTCGCAAACGAGTGGTCGCCGAGGCAGGATTTTAAGGCGAGCAACATCGCCGGCCATTTCGGCATCACCGTCCAGGGCACGAGCCTCGAACCGCTCGCACTAGATGGGCAGGTAGTTCTGGTGGCGAGAAAGATGGACAGTCGGTTCGATCAGGTCGCCCGCGGCAGCCTGGCCGTCGTCGAGACCGACGAGGACCGGGTGGGCAGCGTCATCAAGCGCGTATTTCCCGGCGATCGGACGTGGCTGCTGGCAAGCCCGAACCCGATCGAGCCACGCGACCCGATCGCAATCCCAAAAGGGAAGATTCGCGCCGTCTGGCCGGTTCGCGGAGTCGTCTTCGCCGTTACAAGGGTCGAGGTGTTCGAGGCTGAGCCGTCCGAAGCTGAGTGACCGCGAAATGCCTCGAAGGCGTCTCAGGGCCTCTGACGCTGATCTGGGGACGATTTCCGCGTTACCGATAAGTCCGGTTATCGGTCATCGGGCGCGGCAGGGGACTTTTACAGAGGCGGCCGGCGATGTAAACTTCGACGTTGCTGGCCCCGAGTTGCGATGCGTGGTGAACAGTGAGTATCCAGCTAAAAACGCACAAGCTGCTTTGGGGTGCAAGCGGAAGCATCTGTGCCCGCTGCAAGGAGACCGTGTTTGAAGACGCGACGCTGACCGACGACCCATCCATCGTCGGCGAGGAAGCGCACATCGTCTCGAAGAAGAAGGACGGACCCCGCTACGACGACCCGCTTCCGATGGAAAAGAGGGATCTTGTCGAGAACCTCATCATTCTCTGCAACAAATGCCACAAGATCGTAGATGACCAGGTAAACGCATTCACGGTAGCAGTGCTCCGGCAGATGAAGAAGGAGCACGAAGCCGCTATCAAGGCGACCTTCGGCCAAGAAGATCCTGCCAAACAGCGTGACGACCTGATCTACGCCGGCTACGTCGATGAGTGGGTCAGGCTTGCCGAAGTCGATAACTGGGCAGACTGGAGCTACGGTGTACTCTCCAACGGCCGTCCCAGAATGCGCGCCGAGCGGCTTGACCGGCTGGAACAGCTCAAGCTTTGGATCCTCGCGCGAGTGTGGCCGGGCCGGTATCCATCGCTTGAGAAGGCTTTCCTCAACTTCCGTCGGGTGCTCGAAGACCTGATTAACACCTTCGGGATGGGTGCCGATCAGGTCGGCAAGGATCGCCTCTGGCTAACCCGGAGCTACAACCCGAAAGAGTGGCTGGAGGAAGACGAGTTCGAGGCGGGTTTGAAACGACACGAGCGCCACGTCTACTTGGTCATGGACCTGATGGCCGAGCTGACGCGGGCAGCGAACTTCATCTGCGATAAGGTCCGGGAGTTCATCAGCCCCACGTTCCGACTGAAGGAAGGACTGGTGCTCGCGGCAGGCGGCCCGTTTGAGAACGGGGCGGACCGGACAATGGGCCTTCGGTATCGTGGGGAGGAACGAACTGAACTGCCTTACCCGGGGCTTGGCAAGTTCGTTTCTGAGCGTGCGAAGCGAGACTACTGCTTCGGCCACCCGGACGAGACTGCCGCCGAGGAGTAAGCGTCGTTTACCGATCGCTCGAACCGGTCCCCTTCCAAGGGACGGGCAGAGTCTCACGCCGCCGTGTGCGTACTTGGTGTCCAGCGATTACAGTCGTGCAGAGCAGGTGCAGAGAACTCGGCGGAAAAGCTGCGATCTTCGGCCAAAACCCCGGAAGCCGTGTAAACTACGTAAGCCGGAAACTCCTGTGTAGCTTGCCGATAGCGTTTTTCGGCTTGTGTGCGCCTGATTCGGGACCAAGAGGTCGCAGGTTCGAATCCTGTCAGCCCGACTGGAGTTGCGGAAAGCGGTGCACCAAAAGAGTGCACCACTTCGAGCGAAGAAAAGAGAAGACCCCCTGGCTGCAACCAGGGGGTCTTCAGTTGGCAGACCCTTGCGGGACCGCCGAGGTTCCTCCCAAGAGGGTCTGCCATGCAGAAGGTCTGGTTCCGCAAGCAAACCGGCTGGTGGTACGCGACCGTCCGGAAGGACGGGGCCCGCCAGCAGCTCCCGCTCGTCAAGGCCCCGAACGACCGGGCCGGAAAAAAGCTCGCCGAAGAGCAGCTCGTCCGCGAACTCGCCCTCCACGACCACCTCGAAGATTCCTCCGACAAGGCCCCCGCCTGGGCGACCGTCGGGCACGTGGTCACCGCGTTTCTCAGACACAGCGAGGAAGACCACGAGGCGGTGACCGCCCGCTGGTACCGGGACCTCCTTCTCCCGTTCAGGGAGATGTGGGGGAAGCTCCGCGTCACCCGGCTCCGGAAGAAGCACGTCCGGGCGTGGCTCAAGGCCAAGGGCTACAACCCGACGTCCGCGAACAAGGCGGTCGGGGCCGTGAAGCGGGCGTTCAACTGGGCGGTCGAGGAAGAGCACATCCCGAAGAACCCCGTCGCCCACCTCCGGAAGCCGAAGGCCCTGACCCGCGACCGCACCCTCACCCCGGACGAACGCACGCTCGTCCTCTCGGCCATCCGCGACCTGGCGTTCCGCCGGTTCGTGAACGCCATGACCCTCACCGGCTGCCGGCCGGGCGAAGTCGCCCGCGTCACAGCCGCCGACGTCGACTTCGAGTACGGCCTCTGGGTCCTCCAGAAGCACAAGACGGCGAAGAAGACGGGCAAACCCCGCCGGGTGTTCCTGCCGCCCGAGGCCGTCGAACTCACGCGGGAGCTCGCCGCGGCGCACCCCGAGGGGCCGCTCTTCTTGAACGCCCGCGGGAAGCCGTGGACGAGAAACGCGGTCCGCATCCGGTTCCGCCGGCTCCGGGAGAAGCACCCGGAACTTAAAGGCGTCATCGCCTACACGTACCGGGCGAGCTTCGCGACCGACGCTCTGGAGGCGCAGGTGCCGGACGCGACCGTGGCGGCTCTTCTCGGCCACACGACGACCGCCACCCTGCACCGCTTCTACAACCGGCTCTCCGGCCGGGTCGAGCACCTGAAGGACGCCGCTACGAGGGCGACCCGCCCGCCGAAAGAAGCGGGTGGCGCTCCACCAGGCATTCCGTGAGGAGCGCCACGAGGTCCTCCTCCTTGATGAGGATCCGGCCCCGCTTGCCCGACGCGCCTGCCCGGATGTGGGGCAGGCGTCGCTCGTCGCACCAGGTGTAGATGAGGGAGCGCGACACCTTCGCCCGGTCGGCCGCCTCCTTCGGGGTGAGTAGCTTCACGGCTCGTTCCTCAAATGCCCCCGCGGGGCCACTCGTCACGCCTGGTTCAGAACGGTCAAGGACACGCCCTTCCGCTCCCGGGAGGGCGGGACAGCCGCCGGCAGGACGTCGGGCATTTCGTCGTACGTCTCGCCGTCGAGTTCGCGGCCGGTCGCCTTCTTGTTCCGCCCGCCGTTTTGCTTGTGGAAGAACTTCACCCCGGCCGCCCGGCACTGGTCCCTGACCGAGAGCGCCCAGGCCGGGTCGAACTCCCTGGCCCGCGGGCCGGATTCGCCGCCCGTGATGACCCAGTCGATGCCGGAAAGGTCGAGCGTCACGGGGCCGAGGAGCGGTTCCACCGACAGGAACTTCACCTTCGCACCCGTCCGCCGGAGGTGGTCGATCCGGTACGCGTAGGGCTGACTCTCGACCGACACCCCCATCCACACGTTGTCCGGCCACGCGAGGTGCGGGGCGAGTTCTTCGAGCCGCTCGGCGCGTTTGGTCAGGATCTGGTAGGTGTGCCAGTCGGCCGCCCGCATGACGGCGAACGCCCTCCGGATGAACTCGAGCGGGACGTCCTTGTGGAAGAGGTCGGAGAGCGAGTTCACGAACACCTTCGACGGCCTGGTCCACTCGAAGGGCTTCAGGAGCCGCTCGGGCAGGAGCCGCACCTCGCCCGTCCAGTTGAGGACTCCGTTGTCCTGCCGGTAGGCGAGGCCGCGGTTCGCGTCGGCGATTTTCGCGACCGGGTTCCCGGCCATCCGCAGGCACTCCTTACAGGCGTAGCAGGAGGCGCAGCCGGGCGAGATCTTCTCGCAGCCGAGCAGGAAGTTCCACGTGCGGTTGGTCCACTCGATCAGCGACACATCGCTCATCTCCGCTCCTCATCGCGACAGTGGGTACAAGTGGAAAGAATCCCGATAGGTCCGACCACAATGTGGCCCTGGGTTACTGCCCGCTGTATGTTTTCGTCGGCTCCAGAAAACGACCAGCATCGAGCGTGCTGAAGGTCTAAACGGATCTACTCGCCTTTCAGCCTGAGATTGGCTTCGGCCAGTCGCTCGCGTATCGCTTGAACACCGCTCCATCCCACGTTGCCGAGCGGCGACGGGCGGGTCGGGTACTACTACGCGAAGCGGTGATTTTTCCTGAACGCCGGGGCACGGACGCCCCTTTCTTACATCAGGAGGTTCCCGATGGGCGTTCCGGCCGTCAGCCACGAGATCGCGTTCGCCACGAGCCAGAAGGTCGTCCAGGTGTTCGCGCCGCTACTCCGCGAGGAGGAGCAGGCAGACGCCATTCGGGAAGTGTACCCGCTCCTCAAAGACGCCCTGCTCCTGTTCGCCGACCGGATGGACCGCGAGCGGCGGCGGCTCCATGGCCCGGATGCGAAGCGATTGCCGGCGGGGGAGTTACCGACCCGAGAAGGAGAGTAGTTTCGTGCCGCTCCCTTCCGCCGCCGGACACCTGGTGCGTGACCTCTCCGCCCTCACCGCACGCGGGTGCAAGTTCTGCAGCGTCTACGCCGACCCGCCGTGGCAGTACGAGCGGAGCCCGCGGGGGGCGGCGCACCACTACCCGACCCTCGCGACCGAGGACATCGCGAAGCTGCCCGTTGCGGAACTCGCCGCCGACGTGTGCCACCTCCACCTCTGGACGACGAGTTCGTTTCTCTTTGACGCCAAGCGCGTGCTCGACGCCTGGGGCTTTCGCTACAAGGGGGTGTTCGTGTGGGTGAAGCCGCAGATGGGCACCGGTTACTACTGGCGGTGCGCCTCGGAGTTCCTGCTCCTCGGCGTCAAAGGCGAGCAGACGTTTCTCGACCGCACGATCCCGAACTGGCTCTCCGCCGATCGCCACGAGCACTCGGCAAAGCCCGAAGCCGTGCGGACCCTCATCGAGCGGGTGAGCCCGGGGCCCTACCTCGAACTTTTCGGCAGGCGGGCCGTCCACGGCTGGGTCGTTCACGGCAACGAGGTGAGCCGCGGCCTCTTTGACGGCGACGTGAGCGATGTATCGCCAGATGATTGCGAGTTGAAGGCGCTGGTTGATTAAGAACTCAACAAGCTGCACCATGAATCATGGACATCAAAGCAGAGCACGGCAACAGTTCGTTCAACGTTCAAACCGACCTTTCGAAGGGCGACTTGGACCAAGCTGCCCTCGCCCTGCCGCGGCTAGGCCCGGGCGGGGTTGTGGCATTAAAAGCATTGCGTTCGCTTCATGCCGCTGCTGACTCGTTGCAGGGTGCTGTCGTCACAATGCAAGTGACTGTCGATGGCATCGACGATCCGACCGCGAGAGTGCGCGCACAGATACTTCTTGACACCCCCCACGCCGATCGGTCGCTGTCACCGGACACTCCTCTGGAACAGCTAAAGGGCGATGTTCCAAACAGGGTTCTTCGGGCGCTGTCGCGACGCGGAAAGCTCCAGACTGTGGGAGAATTGACCGCCCTCTCTGCGAACGAACTCGTGGATCTCGGGAATCGGCTGCAACGATTCCTCGGTACTTATGGGCAACTACCGAGAAATCCTTGCGGCCGAATTCACTTCCAACACTCCTCATTTTCCGAGCGAGTGGGTCGTCCAGAACGCCTCGAGTACCGAGAACGCCGGGAGGGGGTCCGCCGTCGAGAGGCCCGCCTCCGTTGCCATTCCGGGAAAGTCCGTCTTCCAGTGCGCGGGCGGCGGGGAGAGTGACTCGGGTAGGGGATGCGTCCCGCGTGTTGTGAAGGTTGCCCGTAGGGCGGCGCGAATGTCGCCCGCGTCGAGTGCCCCGCGTTCGATGAGTAGCACCAGGTCCACGAGGTCTTTCGTCCGCGTGTTGAGCCGCCCCGACCACGGGAAGGTGTAGGCGTGGATCTTCTCCGCGAACTGCTGGGCCTTCGGGATGGCGAGGGCGACAGCGGGCCCGATGCCCGCGAACTCGAGCGTGTCGTCGCCCGTGAGCCGCTCCGGCTCGCCCACCACCGCGTCACCGATTCCGACGTCGAGGTGGAACTTCGCGTAGGTCTTGCCGAGGAGCACCGCCTCGCACGGGAAGCGGCCGCCGCCGTTCGGGGCGTTGGTGAGCTCGGCCTTCGGCTCGCCGATGCGGAAGGCGAGAAAGTCCCCGAGGTCGGCGTCGGCCGCGGCCTGAAGGCGGTCTCTCAGTTCCGATGACGCCACCCCGTCGAGAAGCGCAACGGACAGGTCGAGGTCCTTTGTGGTCCTCGCCTGCGGGCGGTAGCGGAGGTCCAACGCGAACCCGCCCTTTAAAAGCCAGGGGGCGTCGGGCGCATGGAAGAGGCGGGCGAGGAGCCGCTCCATCACGAACTTGATCTGGAGCGTTTGAAGAGGGACGCCGCGCTCGGTCGCGCGGGTCCGCATCCGCGCCTCGAGCGACGTCTTGAACGCGGCGGCTGACTTGAACGATTTCGCCATGGCCGTCCTTTGCCGCTACCGAATCGATTTCGTCCGGCCGACCCGGCGGGTAAAACGGTCGGCGTGGCTGAACCCGCGGAGGGCCGCGTCGAGTGCTTTTCGCCGCACGAGGCCGCGGGCGAGGGCGTCCGCCACGGCCTTGTCGAGCTGCTCCTGGCTGACGTCCCCGGCGGCGACATCGAGAAGCGTCCGTAGCGGCGTGGTGACGCGAAACCCCTCCCGCTCCTCAACGTGATCGTCCGGAAGGTGCGACTTGTGAAGAACTACGCCCCTCGGTGCGGCTTTTCGGAACTTCGGCGGCACGGAGAGGTGGACCGTATGGGGTAGCAGTTCCGAGAGTTCGTGGAGCACGAGCGCCGTCTCGTGGGAAACCACCGCCTGGGGTTCGTCCGCCCGGTTCCGGCTCCAGAGCGCGAGGCGGACGAGGTCGTCGTGCTCGCCCGGCGGGACGCCCTCCAGCCGGTAGAGGCCCCGGTCGGCCCGCTCGAAGGTCCCGGTCGACTCGTGGTACTCGATGTGCGGGTAGCCGTAACCGGCCTCCAGGGCTTGCTTCGTGGTAAAGTACCCGCCCTGCGAACGGGCGATCGCGGCGAGCGTTCGGGCGGAATCGCGGGACGAGCGGGCCATGCAAGATCCTTCAAAAAACTTGAAGGATTATGCGCCGCCTCTGCTGCGTTCGCAAGGCCGATTGACGCCTCTTCGCCGCCAAGCACCCCCAAAAAAGACTCCCGTCCGTCACTTCGGCCGCTCGCTCGGTTTTCGAAACGCCTTCCGGGCTGCCTCCACCTTCGCGTGGTTCTTCTCGGCCCACACCCATACCCCGCAGAACGCCTCGCCTAGGCTCCGCCCTAGCGCGGTGAGGGCGTAATCGACGTGCGGCGGGATGACGGGGTGGACGGTGCGGGTCACGAGCCCGTCCGCCTCCATCTGCCGGAGGGTCTTGGTGAGCATTTTCTGACTCACGCCGGAGACGAGCTCAGCAAGCCGCGTGAACCGGAGGGTGCCGTGCTCGTCCAGGGCTTCCAGAACGAGCATCGTCCACTTGTCCGCCACCCGGGCGATGACCTCGCGGACCAGGGCGTCCACCGCGGGGCTCGGGACGTGCTTCACTTTCGCCATGGGGGTCACTCTCCTTGAGGTAAGTATAGCACTCCGGAGTGCCTACTTCCTATCGGTGACTGTGGCGCGTAGCATGGCTACCGACACTTTATGAGGGGGAACTTTTTTCCATGGACATGACGGGCAACACGATTCTCATCACCGGCGGCGGCTCCGGCATCGGCCGCGGGCTCGCCGAGGCGTTCCACAAGCTGGGCAACCAGGTCGTCATCTCTGGCCGCCGGACGAACGTGCTGGACGGGGTGATCGCCGCCAACCCGGGCATGAAGTCGGTTTCGCTCGACGTCGAGAACCCGGACGGCGTGAAGGCATTCGCCGCGAAGGTCGTGGCCGACTTCCCGAAGCTCAACGTGGTGGTCCACAACGCCGGGATCGCACGGATGGAGAAGCTCGCCGAACAGAAGGACGTCTCCGACGCCGAGGCGATGGTCGGGACCAACGTGCTCGGGCCGATTCGCCTCAACGCGGCACTTCTGCCGCACCTCTTGAAGCAGCGGAAGGCGACAATCATCACCGTCTCCTCGGGGCTCGCGTTCGTCCCCCTCGCCGCCTCGCCCACGTACTCCGCGACGAAGGCATTCCTGCACTCGTACACCCTGTCCCTCCGCCACCAGCTCAAGGGGACGAAGGTGCAAGTGATCGAACTCCCGCCGCCCTATGTCCAGACGGAACTCGGCGGCCCGGAGCAGGCGAGCGACCCGCGGGCCGTGCCGCTCGCGGAGTTCATCGCCGGGGTGATGGAGATTTTGACGACGCGGCCGGACGCGACGGAAGTGGTGGTCAAGCAGTGCGAGCCGCTCCGGAACGCGGTCAAGACCGAGAGTTTCGACCAGGCGTTCGCGACGGTGAACGCCATGTTCGACTCGCACTGAGACAGGGAGGCTTCGCAATGTCACGGGATCCAATTCTACTTGTGGGCGGGTCCGGGGGCGTCGGCCGGTGGACGGCCGACTACCTCCGCTCGACCCACCCCAACCTAAAGCTCCTCATCGGCGGCCGCGACCGGGCGAAAGCCGAGAAGGTCGCCGCAGAAGTCGGCGGTGCGGAGGGCGTGGCGCTCGACATGGCGGCCGCCGACCTCGGTCTCGGCGATAGACAGGTCAGTGCCGTCGCCGTTTTCCCGAAAGACGACCGGGTAACTGCGCTCCGCTTCGCTCTCAGCCGAATGGTGCCGCACCTCGGCATCTCGGGCGGCATCGTCGAGATCGGCCCCGAGGTCGCGGCCTTCGCGGACCGGCCGAATGCCGCGGCGGTCGTCCTCGGGGCCGAGTGGCTCGTGGGTGCCACGACCGTGCCGACCCTCAAGTTCGCAAAGGCCTTCGGGCGTCTCGACGACGTCACGCTCGGCGCGGTGGTGGACGAAAAGGACGCGGGCGGCCCCGCCACCACCGAGGACTTCGAGCGGCTGGAGAAAACGATGCCCCAGGCGCTAATTCTCCGGGGCGGAAGCTACGTCTGGCACAAGGAGACGAGGAAGCTCCGCGCCGTCGACGGCACCGAGATGGAGGCCTCCGCCTTCTCGCCCTTCGATGTCGTCGGGCTCGGGGCCGCGACCGGCGCGCCGAACGTCCGGTTCCACCTCGCGACCGGGGTGAGTTCGAGCCGCCGCAACGGCGGGCCGCCGTCCACCGAAATCCTCATCGAACTCGCGGGCCAGGATCACGCGGGCCGGCCGCTCCGCACCCGCCACGCGGTCGTCCACCCCGGGGGGCACAAGCCGCTCACGGGGCTCGGGGTCGCCATGCTGCTCGAGCGGCTCGTCGGACTCGACGGCCGCCCGCCGACCCCGGCCGGGCTCTACTTCCCGTATCAACTGCTCGAACCGACGGCCTACCTCGCCCGCCTCGGGCAGGTGGGTGGAAGGACGCTGGCGCTGGATGTGCAATAAATGACGGGCTCCCAGACCGTCCGGGCTGGCGGTAGCTTCCCGCATCTCGCACCGGCCGCACGCGGGCCGATGGTCCCACCGAACACGCGGCGACTACCAATGACCGACGGCGCACGCGGCGTCGGCCGGACCCTGACCGGCCTTCTGTGAGACCCTGTCGATCGCGGGTTTAATCACCGGCCAACCGGAACGCCGGCTGTGCCCGGCGAGAGGAGGAACTCATGGCAAAGTTAACGGATAAGGTGGCGCTCGTGACCGGGGCGTCGCGGGGCATCGGGGCGGCCATCGCCCGGCGGCTCGCCGCCGAGGGCGCGAAGGTGGTCGTCAACTACTCGAAAAGCGAGGGGCCGGCGAGCGAGGTGGTGGCGGCGATTAAAGAGGCGGGCGGGGACGCACTCGCGGTCAAGGCCGACGTCAGTAACCCGGACGAGATCCCGGGGCTGTTTTCCGCGGTCAAGAAGGCGTACGGGCGGCTCGACGTCCTCGTGAATAACGCCGGCATCATGGAGCACCTGCCCGTGGAGAAGGTGACGGCCGAGCACATCGACCGGCACTACGCGACCAACGTGCGGGGGCTGCTCCTGTGCATCGTCGAGGGGCTAAAGCTCCTGCCCGACGGCGGCTGCGTCATCAACGTGTCGAGCAACATCACCCGCATGGCGATCCCCGGGACGAGCGTCTACACGTCCACCAAGGGGGCCATCGACATGTTCACCCAGGTGCTCGCGACCGAGCTCGGGCCGCGGGGCATCCGGGTGAACGCAATTAGTCCCGGGGCGACCGACACTGACATGAACCGCGGCATGGGCTCGGCCGAGAAGAAGCAGACGCTCCAGATGACGCCCCTCGGGCGGATGGGGACGGCGGAAGAGATCGCCGACGCGGCCGTGTTCCTCGCGACCGACGACGCCCGCTGGGTGACCGGCGAGCGGCTGGCGGCGAGCGGCGGGCTAAGGGGCTAACCGTCACGTGACAGACGACCGGGAGGAGGCCCCCATGCCGGAGCCGACAGCCGAGGACGTGCGCCTCGCCGAGGACGAGCGGCGCGAGAAGAACTGGAAGCGGTGGGGGCCCTACCTGCCCGAGCGGCAGTGGGGGACCGTCCGCGAAGACTACTCGGAGGGCGGGGACAACTGGCGGTCCTTCCCGTACGAGCACTCGCTCGCGCGGGCGTACCGGTGGGGGGAGGACGGGCTCCTCGGCGTCACCGACCGGGAAGGCCGGCTGTGCTTTGCCCCGACCCTCTGGAACGGGAGAGACCCGCATTTAAAAGAACGCCTTTTCGGCCTCACGAACCCCGAGGGAAACCACTCGGAGGACGTGAAGGAGGTGTACTTCTACCTCGACGCTGTCCCGACGCACTCTTACCTGAAGGCCCTCTACAAGTACCCGCAGCGTGAGTTCCCGTACGCGGACCTCCGCGCTGAGAACAAACGCCGCGGACGGGAAAAGCCCGAATACGAGCTCACCGACACCGGGGCGTTCGACGACGATCGCTACTGGGATGTCATGGTCGAGTACGCGAAGGCGTCGCCCGACGATTTGCTGATCAGGTTCACCGTCGCAAACCGCGGCCCCGATAGCGACACCCTCCATATCCTCCCGACCCTCTGGTTCCGGAACACCTGGGGCTGGGGGTCGGCGTACGAGGAGGGGAAGTGGGCGAAGCCGAAGCTCACGCGTGCAGGCGGCGGGGTGATAGCCGAGCACGAGACGCTCGGGCGCTTTCACCTTTCGGCCGACACGGGGCCGTCGGCCTGGGTGTTCACCGAGAACGAGACGAACCCGGCCGTCGTCGGCGAAGGGCTTCTCGCCAAGGCCGCCCGCGCCGTCGGGCTCGCCGCGGCCGGACCGTTCAAGGACGCCTTCCATCGCTACGTGGTGGACGGGAAGGAAAGCGCCGTCCGAACCGACTCCGGCACGAAGGCGGCTGCGGTCTACACGTTCGAGGTCCCTGCGGGAAGGGAGGTGACGCTCCGGCTGCGGCTGACGGCGGACGGCGAGGCGAAGGCCGCTGCGTTCGAGGATTTCGACCGCGTGTTCGCACACCGCGTGCGGGAGGCGGACGAGTTCTACCGCGAGAAGATTCCCGGTAACCTCGCCGAGACCGAGCGGGCCGTCGCCCGCCAGGCGTATGCGGGGCTTTTGTGGAGTGAACAGTTCTACCACTACGTGGTTCCGGACTGGGTGGACGGGGACAAGGAACACCCGAACCCGCCCGCTGTGAGGGACACCCGCATTAACCGTGATTGGCGGCACCTGTTCAGCCGGGACGTCCTGTCGGTCCCGGACAAGTGGGAGTACCCGGCCTTCTTCGCCTGGGACACGGCCTTTCACATGGTGCCGATGGCGCGGATCGACCCGCACTTTGCGAAGGATCAGCTTCTGCTTTTCCTGCGCGAGTGGTACCTGCACCCGAACGGCCAGCTCCCGGCGTTCGAGTACGACCTGTCAAACGTGAACCCGCCGGTCCATGCCTGGGCGTGCTGGCAGGTGTATGTAGCGGGCGGGAAGAAGGATCTCGATTTCCTCGAGCGGGCGTTCCACAAGCTGCTCATGAACTTCACCTGGTGGGTGAACCGCAAAGACGCGGAAGGCCGGGGCGTGTTCGGGGGCGGGTTCCTCGGCATGGACAACCTGGGCGTCTTCGACCGAAGTAAGGCGCTCCCCGTCGGCGACGCTCTGGAGCAGGCAGACGGCACCGCGTGGATGGGATTTTACTCGACCCAGATGCTCGAGATCGCCTTGGAGCTCGCCCTCCACAAGAAGGCGTACGAGGACGTGGCGAGCAAGTTCTTCGAGCACTTCGTGCAGATCGCAGACGCCCTGAACAACATCGGCGGGGCGGGCCTCTGGGACGAGGAGGACGGGTTCTACTACGACCGCTTGAAGCTCGACGGACGCTCCGTGCCGCTGAAACTCCGCGGGATGATGGGCCTCGTGCCGCTCCTCGCGAACCACATCCTGGAAGAACAGCTCCTCCACCCGAACCTGCCCGAGTTCGAAAAGCGGATGCTCTGGTTCCGAGACAACCGCAAGGACGCGCTCAAGCACGTGACGGCCCTCGAGCGGAAAGGCGAGCCCGGACACCGGCAGATGCTGCTGGCGCTCCCGACCCGGGAAAGGTTACAGCGGGTGCTCGCCTACCTCTTGGACGAGAAGGAGTTCCTGTCGCCCTTCGGCGTGCGGTCCTTGTCGAAGGTGTACGAGAAGGACCCGTACGTGTTCCGGCCCGACGGCCACACGTTCACCGTCCGGTACGTCCCGGGCGACATGGACACGGCCGAGTTCGGCGGGAACTCGAACTGGCGGGGGCCGGTGTGGATGCCGCTCAACTTTTTGCTGATAGAAGCCCTCCGGAAGTACCACCTCTTCTACGGCGACGACTTCACCGTCGAGTGCCCGACCGGGAGCGGCACCAAGAAGACCCTCGACCAGGTGGCCGACGAGCTCGGCCGCCGGCTCGGGGCGCTGTTCCTGCCGGTCGACGGCCGCCCGCGGCCGTGCCACGGGACGTTCGAGAAGTTCAAACACTGCCCGCATTGGAAGGACCACGTCCTCTTCCACGAGTACTTCGACGGGGACACCGGCCGGGGGCTCGGCGCGAGCCACCAGACCGGGTGGACGGCGCTCGTCGCCACCCTCATCGAGGAGTGCGCCGCCCGCCGCCCGGTGCCGAGTCGTTCAGGGGCCGAGTAGCTCGGTCCGGTACCGTGGGGCGAGCGCCTTGGCCTTCGCCACCCGGGCCGCCTTCTCCGCATGGTCGAGTTCGGGCGGCGGGACCGTCCGGCCGTCGACCCGGTCGCCGACCTCGAGGAAGAACTCCTCCTGCCCGGGCGGCGAGCACAAACAAAGCAGCCGTGCCGGCCGGCCGGACGCGTTCCGGAAGGCGTGCGGGGCGTTGGCCGGAACGTGCACGGTGGCCCCGGCCGGGGCGGCTGTCGTCTCGCCGCGGAACGTGAACTCCACCTCGCCCTCGAGCACGGTGAACGACTCCTCGAAGTCGTGCCGGTGCGGGGGCGGGCCGCCGCCCGGCGGGACGTGCATGTCGATGAGCGAGTACCGGCCGCCGGTGTCCTTGCCGGACAGCAGGATCGTGTAGGTGTTTCCGACGAGCCCGACGTGCGGGAGCGTGGTGTCGGCCTCCGGGTCGGCGACCTTGAGGGCGCGACTCGGGTCGTCGGGCGGGATCGGGTGGGTGTTCGGCTCTGTGTTCATCGTAGGTCTCCTCGGCGTAACAATACACACTTGGGCGGCTGTCCGGCGGCTTGTGCTTTCAAGAGACTCGCCCGAGGCACCCACGCTCGCCAGTGCCAGGACGTGTCGCGTGACCCGGAGGAGGGAGCGGCTGGTGCGGAACGGCGTCCCCGGTGTCGGCGAGAAGGTGATGGTTAGGGCTTCCCGTGGAGAGGAGGGCTCACCGGCGCAGGCGGCGAAGCGGAAAGCCCCGAAGCGTCGGAAGGGATGATTGAGCGTAGGCGGCGTTCCGACATCGCATCTCGACCGTTGACAGCCAACTTCCGGCGGATTTAGAGTCTCCTTCGATATCGAAAATCAGTCGAGGGACGGTGACGAGAGACGAGATCACGACCGAGCAAGCGGCGAAAATCGGGGCGGCGATCCGGCCGACCGCGTGTTTTCTCGGGCGGCTCAAGCGACGGCTCGAACACCTAGAGTTCCCACCGACCGACCCCCTTTATCAGATTGTGGTAAAGGCCGAAGACGCCCTCCAGCACCTGTTCATCGAGATGCATTACCTCTCGCTCAAAACCGGAACCGGCCGCCCACCTAGAATGTGACGGTGCTTCGCGGGAGCGGAGTGGCACCGGCGGATCAGCTCTCGACCATATTCAACGCCAGAATCCGATTCTCGGAACCATCGTCATGCGCCCACGTCACCTCGGCGTCGACGATGTGTGGGTCGGCCCACCAAGGCGTCTCCGCCGTTTGATGAGTGAAGCGAGAAACGACTGCTCCCTGGAGCGTCCGCACGTCGAATGTCCCCGGCAATGTGGCATCGGCGACTACAAGTACTTTGTGGCCCGCTTCCAACGTGTCCGGCACCTCCGCGGCGGCCAAGATCTTTAGGTGTGCATTTCGTCGGCTGCGCTCTGATCGTTCGGCACTCCTGTGCCAACTCCGGGCGTTGAGGACTTGGGTTACCACACCCGGCTCAAGTCCCGCTTCGGCAAGCCACTCGGGGGTGACACTGAGGATCCAGCGTGCGACCTCGTCGGGGCGCTCGAAGCCGTGAGGGCAGATGGGAGCGAGCGTTAACGCCAGGGTCCGCTCCTGGTCCAGATAAGGGAGGAGGCACACCGCGACGGGATCGCTCAGACCGTACTTCACCATCCCAGAGAAGAACGAGCAGACCGGAGGGAGCGTCTTTCCCATCTCGCTTTCAAGCGACTTCAAATGCACGAGAATGCTGTTCAGACCCCAGGGGAGGCGGTAGCCGCAGAGATCCTCGATGAGGAGGCTGAGTTCACTCGGGCTGCGGGTGAGTGAGGCCACAGACTCCTCCCGCACCATGTCCGAAGAGCCCATCCCGCTTAGCCACAGGGTCAGGATGGCGGGCCACTCCTCGGGAACTGACGCATCGGGGGACGTGTCACGGACGGTGAACACGAAGGCCGATAGCCTGAGTAGTAGATTCGCTTTCTGCCCGTGGTTCCAATCCCCCCAACTTTCGGCCTCGGCGAACAACGCGAACAAGACGTCTTTCGCCGATTCGATCTGCCGGCAGGCGGAGAGGGTCATTCCGAGAAGGTACATTCGCTGGCGGACAGCCTGGTCGGGATGGGTACGGTGAATGAGCTGTACCCGAGAGTGGAATACGTTTGCGCCTGAAGAGTTCCTTACTCGCCTTCGTGAGATTCGTCGGCACAGCACACACTCCTCGCCACTTTTGAGTGACTCGAAACCCGGACCACGGAAGCCCCAACAGGGGATTCCGCAACGTGAATCGACGTCTGGAGCCCCTGCAGGTCGTCCTGGTGTCCGCAAACAATCCTGGTCGAAAGAAGGTGTGCCCGAAATCCCGGTACTGGAAGGCTCCAAAACGGGGCCGGCAACGAGTGTTCCGGAATTCCGGAGAAGCGGGCGGTCTGTGCTCCGTGTGTCCGGAGTACCGGGACACCAGGCACATTCCGATATGCACGAGTGGTCCGGCATTCCGGAATACCGGGAGACAGCCGTGCGTCATGCGTCACTATCCGGTCTCCCGGAGTACCGGAGCTCAGAAGGAGAATATGCCCCGGTGCATTTTGTGTCTTGCCCGGAACTCCGGTACTCCGGAATACTGGCCCGCGAACGGCTGGTTTTTGTGGGCGACTGTTTGCGTATGCGATTTCGGGAAACTCAGGTCATCGTCTTTGCGAATCAGAAGGGCGGGTGCGGGAAAACGAGCAGCACCATCTCGACCGCCGCGGCGTTCGCGGCCATGGGCTACTCGGTGTGCGTGGTGGACACGGACCCCCAGTGCAACTCGACCGACAACCTCGGCGTCGATCCGGACGAGACGCTAAGGGCGGGGAAGTTCACGCTGGCCGACGCCTACCTCAACAAGGTGCCCGCCGCCCGCATCGCCATCACCCCGGAGAACCGCTTCGACGGGCTCATCTCGGTCATACCGGGACACCGGGCACTCTCGTCGGTCTCGGCCCGGCTCGAGAGTGAGGTGCTCCAACTGATGGCGAGCGATGACAACAGTGACCTGGACGGCGAGGACCTCCGCCGCGAGCACCGGATGCGGCTCCGAAAGTCCGTCGACTCCCTCCGTGGCCAGTTCGACGTGGTCTTGATCGACACCCCGCCGAACCTCGACTTCCTCATGACCTCGGCCTTGATTGCGGCCGACTGGTATATCGTCCCGTGCTTCCCGTCGGGGTATGACTTAAAGGGTTTGGAGACCCTGACCCGCACCATCGAGAAGGTGCGAAAGCAGTACAACCCGAAGCTCAACCTCGCTGGCGTGCTCCTCGGGAACTACGACCGGACGACGTCTCTGGACCGCCAGGTGCACGAGCTCCTCAGGCAGCGGTTCTACGAGGCGAAAGACGAGCTCGACTGCCACACCATCCCCAAGCGCGGGCGGTGGGGGACGCCGACGGCCCGGGCGTACCCCTTGGAGCTCAAGAACGCGTTCCTCCAGGCGCTCCTCAAGAAGTACGCGGAACTCACCGAAAGCCCCACGGGCCTTCAGTACCCGGTCAACAGCGTGGCGTGACGGGTCACGGGCGGGAGGCCGCGATCGTGTCGAGCAGGCCCTCGAGGTGCGCGTGCTCCACGGGCTTCGTCAGGTGGTGGTCGAACCCGGCCTCCCTGGACCGCCGCCGGTCGTCCTCCGTCCCCCAGCCGGTGAGGGCGACGAACACCGCGCCCGAGCAGCACTCGTCCCGGCGCAACGCGCTCGCCACCTCGTACCCGTTCATCCCGGGCAGGCCGATGTCGAGGAAGATCACCTCCGGGCGGAACGCCTTGGCCACCTCGACCGCCTGCGGCCCGGTGTGCGCGACCGCCGTCCGGTGGCCGGTCATCTCGAGGAGCAGGGCGAGGCTGTCGGCCGCGTCCTCGTTGTCGTCGACCACGAGCACCCGCCGGGGCTCTTTGCGCCCGGCGGGCGGGGCGGTGCCCCCGCCCCCGGCGGCCGGTGCCACCGCCCCGGCCGGGTCGGCGGCGAGCGGGAGCCGGACGGTGAACGTGCTCCCGAGCCCCTGGCCGTCGCTTTCGGCCGCGACCGTGCCCCCGTGCATCTCGACCAGACGCTTCACGAGCGCCAGCCCGATCCCGAGCCCCCCCTGGGATCGCTCGAGGTGCTTGCCGACCTGGGTGAAGAGGTCAAAGACCTTAGGCAGCATGTCGGCCGGGATGCCGATCCCGGAGTCGGTGACCCGCACGACCGCCCAGCCCCCTTCGCGGGCCGCGGCCACGGCGATGCGGCCGTCGTCCGGGGTGTACTTGGCGGCGTTGGTGAGCAGGTTCGCCACCACCTGGGCCACCCGCGTCGGGTCGGCGTGCAGGGGCAGCGGGCCGTCCGGGAGCACGACCGCGAGCTCGTGGCGGCCGGCCTCGACCAGCGGCCGGCTCGTCTCGACCGCCGCCTCGACCGCCGCGCGGAGGTCGACCGGCTCGAGCCTGAGGCGGACCTTCCCGCTCGTCACCCGCGAGATGTCGAGCAGGTCGTCGACCAGCCGTACCAGGTGCCCGAGCTGCCGCCCCATCATGTCCCGGGCCTTCGCCACGGCGTCCGGGGACGCCGCGAGCCGCAAGACCTGAAGGCCGTTGGCGATCGGCGCGAGCGGGTTCCGGAGCTCGTGGGCGAGGGTGGCGAGGAACTCGTCCTTCCGCCGGTCCGCCTCCCGGAGCGCCTCCGCCGTGCGGCGGGTCTCCGCGAGGAGCCGGGCGTTCTCGGCGGTCGCGGCCTCGAGCTCGTCCCGCTGGCGGGCCACCGCCTGCCGCTCCCGCCACAGCTCGAAGAACACGTCGGCCTTGCTCCGGAGGACGTGCGGCTCGATGGGCTTCGTCAGGAAGTCGACCGCCCCGGCCTCGTAGCCCCGGAACCGCCGCTGGCGGTCGGGCTCGGCGGCCGTGAGGAAAATGATCGGCACCCGCCGGGTCCGCTCGGTCCCCCGCATGAGCTCGGCCAGCTCGAACCCGTCCATCCCCGGCATCTGCACGTCGACGAGGGCGAGCGCCACCTCGTGCGCGAGCAGCAGTTCCAGGGCCTCCGGCCCGGAGCCGGCCCGGAGGAGGACGAGCCCGTCCCGGCGGAGCAGGGCGTCGAGCGCCGTGAGGTTCCCCTCCCGGTCGTCGACGAGCAGGAACTTGACCGCCGGCGCGTCGCTCATCTGGTCCCCCCGTGCCGGACGAGCCGCGCCGCGATCGCCCCGAGTGACAGCACCTCGGCGGCCGGGCAGGCGGCGAGTGCCGCCCCCGGCATGGTGCCGGAGTGCGCGGTGCGGGGGTCCTGGACGAGGGCCGTCCCGCCGGCCGCGCAGACGGCCCGGAGCCCCTTCGCCCCGTCCGCGCTCGCCCCGGTGAGGACCACCGCGACGAGGGCCTCGCCGTGGGCGTCGGCCGCCGACTCGAACAGCACGTCGATGGACGGGCGGGAGTAGAGGACCGGCTCCTCGCTCGACAGCGACAGCCGCCCGTCCGGCTCGACCAGGAGGTGGTAGTCGGGGGGCGCGAAGTACACCGTGCCGGCGGCGGCCGGCTCCTTGTCCTCGGCCTCCTTCACGGCGACCCGGCACCGGCCCCGGAACAGGTCCGCCATCCCGCTCTTGCGGTCGGGCGGGAGGTGGACGACGACCATGACCGGGAGCGGGAAGTCGCCGCCGAGGGCCGGGAGGATCTCGGACAGGGCGTCGACCGCCCCGGCCGAGGCCCCGATGACGACCGGCCCGCGGGGCGGGGCGCCGGACTCTGTGGGTGCGGGCGCGGCCGTCATACCTCCCCCCGCTTCTGGTAAATCCGCTCGTCCCGGGCGAACTCGGAGAAGGCCGCGGCGTGCGCCGAGAACCGGAGGCTCTCCTTGGCCCCGAGGCCGAGAAACCCCTTGCGGACCAGCGCATCTTTGAACAGCCCGACCGCCCGGTCCTGGAGCTCCCGGTCGAAGTAGATGAGCACGTTCCGGCACGACACGAGCTGCACCTCGGCGAACACCTGGTCGGTCACGAGGCTGTGGTCGGAGAACACGGCCCGCCGCCGGAGCGTCTTGTCGAAGACCGCCGCCCCGTAGGCCGCGGTGTAGTAGTCCGACAGCGACGACTTCCCGCCCGCCTTCCGGTGGTTCTCGGTGAAGAGCGGCACCCGGTCGGCCTCGTACACCCCGGCCTCCGCCTTCTTGAGCGCCTCGGTGTTGATGTCGGTCCCGTAGAAGAGCGTCCGGTCCTCGAGCCCCTCCTCCCGGAACAGGATGGCGAGGGAGTAGAGCTCCTCGCCCGCGCTGCAGCCGGCGACCCACACCTTGAGCGACGGGTAGGTCTTGAGGTGCGGCACCACCTTTTCCCGGAGGGCGAGAAAGTAGGCCGGGTCCCGGAACAGTTCGCTCACCTGGACGGTGAGGTAGGCGAGCAGCTCCCGGAACACCGCGGGCTCGTGGAGCACCCGGTCCTGGAGCTGGGAGAAGCTCCGGCAGTCGAACCGGTCCTTCGCCTGCCCGAGCCGCCGCTTCAGGGACGCCACCGAGTACCCGCGGAAGTCGTAGTGGTACGCCCCGAGGATGGCGTCGAGGAGGAGCCTCATCTCGATGTCGTCGGTCTTCCCCCGCACTTCGCCCTCCCCCTACCTCGGCATCCACACGCGGACGAGGGAGAGCAGCTTCTCCACGTCCAGGGGCTTTGCCATGTAGTCGTTCGCCCCGGCCGCGAGGCACTGCCCCTGGTCGTCCCGCATCGCCTTGGCCGTGAGCGCGATGACCGGGAGCTTTTTCCACGCGTCCCGTGTTCGGATCTCGCGGATGGCGGTGAGCCCGTCCATCTCGGGCATCATGATGTCCATGAGCACGAGGTCGATTTTAGCGGCCGGGTCGGCCAGGGACCGCTCGAGGGCGGCCAGGGCCTCCTTGCCGTTCCGGGCGATCTCGACCCGGGCCCCGCGGGGCTCGAGGATGCTGGTCAGCGCGAACACGTTCCGCACGTCGTCCTCGGCGACGAGGATCCGCCGGCCCTCGAGCGCCGCGTCCCGGCTCCGGGCCCGCTCCAGCATCTTCTGCCGGTCGGGCGAGAGCTCCGACACCACCTGGTGGAGGAAGAGGGTCACCTCGTCCAGCAGCCGCTCCGGGGACTTCGCCCCCTTGATGATGATCGACTTCGAGTACTTCCGGAGCCGCTGCTCCTCGTCGGCCGAGAGCTCCTTGCCGGTGTAGACGATGACCGGCGGGAACGAGTACGCGTCCTCCCGGCTGAGCGTCTCGAGCAGCGAGTACCCCGAGGCGTCCGGGAGCGAGAGGTCGAGCACCATGCAGTCGAACGTCCCGGCTTTCAGCCGCTCCAGGCACTCGGCCGCGGTCGCCGCCCCGACCGTCTCGACGTCGCCGGCCGCGAGGAGTTTTTTCACGCTCTCCCGCTGGACCGGGTCGTCCTCCACGACGAGCACCCGCCGGAGCCGCTGCTCGAGCCGGGTCTCGAGCCGCTGAAGGGCGGACACGAGTTGCTCGCGCTTCACCGGTTTAATCATGTACCCGACCGCCCCGAGCGCGTACGCGGTCTCCGAGTAGTCGTGCCCCGAGACGACGTGGACCGGGATGTGGCGGGTGCGAGCGTCGTGCTTCAGCCGGTCGAGGACCGAGAGCCCCGAGTGGTCGGGGAGCCCGACGTCGAGCACGACGGCGCTCGGCCGGTGCTGGGCGGCCACCGCGAGCGCCTCCTCGGCGGTCGTGGCCACCAGGCACTGGAACCCGAGCTCCTTCACGAGGTCGTACACGACTCGGGCGAACGGCTCGTCGTCCTCGACCACGAGGATCGCCCGCCGGTCGCCGGTGAGCGTCTCCCGGTCGTCCGGGACCCGCCGCTGCCGGGGGGCGGGGGGCGCGGGGTCCGCCCGCCGGGACGCGGACCGGGCGGGGGTAGGTGGCGAGGAAACGGAGCCGCCCGTCGTACCCGCCTCGGCCCGCGGCCGCACCTTGGCCGGGTCGTAGGCCGCGGGGAGGGTGACCGTGAAGGTGCTCCCGCTGCCCGGCGCGCTCACGAGGGCGATCGTCCCGCCCAGGAGCCGCGCGAGCTCCCGGGAGATGGAGAGCCCGAGGCCGGTGCCCCCGTACTTCCTGTTGGTCGTCCCGTCCGCCTGCCGGAACGCCTCGAACACCATCTCCTGCTGGCCCGGGGCGATCCCGATGCCGGTGTCCCGGACCGCGAACGCGACGCCGCCCCCGGGGGCCGGGCCGACCGCGAGCTCGACCTCGCCGGCCTCGGTGAACTTCATGGCGTTCGAGAGGAGGTTCTTGAGGACCTGTTCGGCCCGCTGCCGGTCGGTCTCGATTGCGTCCGGGCAGCCCGGGAGGAGCCGGGCCGTGAAGGCGAGCGACTTCTGCCCGGCGACCGGCTCGAAGACGCGGGCGAGGTCGTCCACGAGCTGGGCGAGCCGCACCGGCTCGGGGCGGACCTCCATGTGCCCGGCCTCGATCTTGGAGAGGTCCAGGATGTCGTTGATGAGGTTCAGGAGGTCGTTCCCGGCCGACTGAATGGTCTCGGCGTACCGGACCTGCTCGTCGGTCAGGTTCCCGCCCGGGTTGTCGGCGAGGAGCTTCGCGAGGATGAGCGACGAGTTGAGCGGGGTCCGGAGCTCGTGGGACATGTTGGCCAGGAAGTCCGACTTGTACCGGCTCGCCCGCCCGAGTTCGTCGGCCTGGATCTGGAGCGCCGTCTTGGCGCGGGTCACCGCGTCCCGCTCGGCCTCGAGAAGCTGGGTCTGCTCCTCAAGGTGCGCGTTCGTCTGCTCAAGTTCGGCCTGCTGCTGTTCGAGCCGGGCCTGCGACTCCCGGAGCGCGCGGCCCTGCTCCTCGAGCTCCTCGTTCGACACCCGGAGCTCCTCCTGCTGCGCCTGGAGCTCCTCGGCCTGCCGCTGCGTCTCTTCGAGGAGGTTCTGGAGGTTCGCCCGGTAGGTGGCCGAGCGGAGGGCGACCCCGACGAACTCGGCCGACTGGTCGAGGAGTTCGTTCGTAAGTTCTCCGACCGGGTGCACTAACCCGAGTTCCAGGACGCCGGTCACCGCCCCGTCGGCCGTGACCGGCGCGACGACCAGGTGCCGGGGGTTCCCACGGCCGAGGGCCGATCCCACTGTGAGGTAGCCGTCCGGCACGTCGCGGACGACGAACGTGCGTTTGTCCTTGACCGCCTGGCCGAGGAGCCCGTCGCCGGCAACGAACCGCTCCGGGGCGCCGCCGTCGGCGGGCACCCCGTAGGTCGACACCCGCCGGTATCCCCCCCCGTCTTGCGCGTAGAACGCCCCGGCCTGGGCGTCGAGGTACTCGGCCAGAAACTTGAGGGCCCCGTCCCCGACCTCCTCCACCCGCCGGTCGCCGGCGACCGCCCCCGAGAGGCCCACCTTCCCGGACTGGAGCCACTCCTGCCGCGCCTGGGCCAGCATATTCCTCCGCACGAGGTACCCGACCAGCCCTGACAGGGCGACCCCGAGCAGGCCCGTCAGCAGGCCGCTCCCCACCGCGACCCGGTAGGCCGACCGCGTCTCGGCGAGTCGATTCGCGCGGACCGACCGCTCCGTCCCCTCCATCGCCTCGACCTCGGCGCGGATGGCGTCCATCGCCGCCTTCCCGCGGTCGGTCGCGACGATGGCCCGGGCCGGCTCGAACCCCTGGTCCCTTCGGGCGGCGACGACCGCGGCGAGCTGCTCGCGGCGGACCGCGACCTTCTCCCGCAGCGCCGGGAGCCGGGCCTGGTGGTCGGGGTTGTCGGCGGTGAGCCGCCCGAGCTCCTCGAGCCGGGCGTCGATCCGGGACAGGGCCGCGGTGTAGGGGTCGAGGTATTTCGGGTCCCCGGTGATGACGTACCCCCGCTGCCCGGTCTCGGCGTCCCGGACGAGCGCGAGCACGTCGTCGAGCGCCGTGAGCACGTCGTGCGTCCGGGTCGTGAGCAGCACGTTGCCCATGAGGGTCGCCGTGTTGAGGTAGGCCACGACCCCGCCGGCGACGAAGAAGAGGACCACCGCCAGGAGGCCGACGGTGAGCGAGGCGGGGAACCCGGCGGCGGCCGGGCGGCTGTGGTTGGTCGGCTGGTCGGTCATCGCTCCTCGTCCGGTAAGCCCGCGCGGTCGGTCGCCGGGAATGGGGACGTCCGACCGCCCCGCACGGGCGTGCGGCCGCACGTTGCCACACGTGACCGACCTCGGGAAGGAGGCGGGCGGAAATGGCCGCGGGGCGGGGGGACCCCATGACGTAAGTCATACACACGCGCCCGACCCACGGCCAAAGGGCGACCGCCTCGGTTTGCCGTCCCCATTTGAACCGACGGAACGGGGCTCGTCGAAGCGAAGGGCGGGCCGCGGATTCACCCGCCGGCCCGCGGGAAAACTTGCTGCCTGGCCGGAACGGACGGGCGGGGGGAGCGCACCAGGCTGTGCACGCCGGTTCGAGTCGCTCGTGAGGGGGATCGCGCCTCCAAGCCCTTAAATACTAGGGTGAGGTGAGTGGACGCCGGACGGGTTCCGCTTCCGGTCGACAGCGCCGCGTTGAACCACGGTGGCTCGGTGCGAACCGGTACAGGTGCGGGCGACACGCCAATAAGACCCTGGTCAACGCAATCGGACCAGATTGCTTCGCCCGAGCCCGAGGCTGTGGGGGCCGCGCACCGCGCCTAGCGGCGCTATCGTGGTCCGAGCACCACCGCCTCTCAAGGGATCCCGGGTAGTCGGCACCGGTTTTTCGTCTTTCCGGACGACCGTGTTGATCTGACAGGGTATGATCGTGCCTCACGGACCCGCCCCCCGAGTACCCGGAGCTACCCCGATGTCCGACGCCACTTCGCCCGACTTCCGGGTCTGGGGGACGCCCTTCCAATCGCCCATGCTACAACCGCCCGGCGTAGACCCGGCGGCCCCGTCCGACCCGATCCTCGACTGGAACCGGGTCGCCCTCGACGCCGCCCTGATCGACTCCCTCCAGCCGTTCAACAATGGCACCGGCTCGGACCAGAGCGGGCCGACCCGCGTCTCCCGGGCGCTGGCCATCGTCCACATCGCGATGAGCGACGCGTTCGTCGGGATCGAAGGCGGCTACCAACCCTTCCCGGTCATGGACGGGTCCACCAGCGTTCCGCCCGCCGCCGCCCCGTCCGGGGCGGACACGCGGCTCGCGGTCGCGTCCGCGGCCCACTTCGCGCTGGTCGATCTGTTCGGGCTCCAGGAGGCACGGCTCGACAACCTGTTCGACATCTACACCGACCAGGCCCCGGCCACCGCCCCGTCGGTCGTCTACGGCCGGGCCGCCGCCCGCCGCATCCTCGACGCCCGGGAGGACGACGGCTCGGTGTCGTCCGCCGTCTACACCCCGACCCCGGGGGCCGGGAACTGGCGGCCGGACCCGCTCGACCCGATGCAGCGGGCCCTCGACCCGCACTGGGGCGGGGTCGACCGGTTCGTGGTGACCGACTCCGAGCGGGACCGCATCCGCCCGCCCGCCCCGCCGGCACTCGAGACGCCCGCCTACGCCGAAGCGGTCAACGAGGTCCGCCGGCTCGGCGAGCTGAACTCCGAGCCGGAGGTGATCACCGGCCGCCGGGACAAGCCCGCGCGGACGCCGGACCAGACCCGGTCGGGGGTGTTCTGGTCCTACGACTCGGGGCTCGGCACCCCGGTCCGGCTCTACAACCAGAACGTCCGGACCGTCGCGAAGCTCATGGGGAACACGGTCGCCGAGAACGCCCGGCTGTTCGCCCTGGTGAACGTCGCGCTGGCCGACGCCGGCATCGTCTGCTGGGAGGCCAAGTACGAGCACGAGCTGTGGCGGCCGATCCACGCCGTCCGGGAGGTGGAAGACGACGGGAACGACGACACCGACGCGGAGCCGGGCTGGACGCCCTACGGCAAGCCGCCGCCGTACGCGGTCAAGCCGCACTGCTCGCCGCCGTTCCCGGCGTACGTGTCCGGCCACGCCACGTTCGGGGCGGCGGCGTTCCAGACGCTCATCCGGTTCTACGGGACCGACGAGTGCTTCTTCACGCTGACCTCGGACGAGATCCCCGGGCACGCCCGGTTCTACCAGCGGTTCTCGGACGCCATCGCGGAGAACGGGCGGAGCCGCATCTACCTCGGCGTGCACTTCGACTTCGACGACTTCCGGGGCCAGGAGCTGGGCCGTGAGGTCGGAAACTTCGTGTACGCGAACGCCTTCCGCCCGAGCTGAGAGGGGGAGTACCCGCAGGTCTTTCCGAGTGGGGCGGCGAGGCCGGCGGCCTTGTGGGTCGGGTCATGCACCACTTCGTGCACCAAAAACCATCTGACCTGGGCGGATTGGTGCACTGTGTGTAATCTGTGGAAGGTCTGAAGTGGCGTGTTTCCTGGGGTTTTCCGACTTTTCTACGCTCCGCACTCTTTGTTCGGGACCAAGAGGTCGCAGGTTCGAATCCTGTCAGCCCGACTGTAAACCCCATTTCCTGCAAGCAGCTGTGGCTAGTAAATCCTTCGCCTCCACATTTTGTGTTGCAGCAACTTCCCTTTCCGCTTCGCTTTTGCTGAAACCCGACCATCCGCGACCGGACGCTCTCGACTCCGTTCACGGTAACCCGGCCTCCCGTCCGTCCGAAGACCAGACACCGTAACTACTCCTCGCCAAGTGTGTTTTGGATACCGAGGACGCCCGCTCGTGGTGAATTACTTTCGGTTCGCGACGCACGGCCGCCGCACGTCCCGGCGGAGGCCGCTTAGCACGCCCGTTGGACTACATGTACGTTGCGATTATCAGGGGCAGCCCGGATGAAGTACGGCTCCTCGGCCAGAACCGCCCGGCGCGTCACTACGGACCGCGTCTCGTCTTTCGACAACCAGCCGGTCTCGGGGATACGCTCCCGTCTCCGGCGGGAGTACACGTCGGCATGTCGGACGACGCCTGTTTGCCCGCCCGACTCTTTGCGTGTAGACTCGCCGATGGTGACCGACGTGACGCGACTCCTTGAAGCAGCAAACCGCGGCGACGGTCAGGCCGCCGCGGACCTACTGCCGCTCGTCTACGAGGAGTTGCGGAAGCTCGCCGCCGCGCGGATGGCGCGGGAGAAGCCCGGCCAGACGCTCGACTCCACGGCCCTCGTCCACGAAGCCTACCTCCGCCTCATACGGGATCAGCGGTTCGACCACCGCGGGCACTTCTTCTTCGCCGCCGCCGAGGCCATGCGCCGCATCCTGGTCGATCGCGCGCGGGCACGGTTGGCCTTGAAGCGCGGCGGCGACTCGCAGCGGGTGCCCGTCGAACTCGACTCGCTGGCCTGCCGCTTCTCGGACGACGAGTTGATCGGTACGGATAGCGCCCTCGACGCCTTGGCCGCCGAAGACGCGGACGCCGCCGAACTGGTCCGGTTGCACGTGTTCGCCGGGCTGTCGGTCGGCGAGGCCGGAAGCGTTCTACGCCTGTCCCGCTCAGCAGCCTACCGCCAGTGGGACTACGCCCGGGCTTGGCTCCGCAACGCCCTCGGCCGGGTGGAGTAAATTCCCTGGGACGATTCCGGCTCCGAGTGATGGAATTGATCAAGGGCATGCCGATCACAGAGTATTGCGACAAGGCGAAGCTGACCCCCCGCGAACGGCTGGAACTGTTCGTGCCCGTCTGCCACGCCGTCCAGCACGCCCACCTGAAGGGGGTAATCCACCGCGACCTGAAGCCGAGCAACATCCTGGTCGGGCGGTACGACGGCCGGCCGGCCGGTGCCGAAGGTCATCGACTTCGGCGTCGCAAAGGCGACCGGCCAGCGGCTGAGCGAGGCGTCGGTGTACACCGAGGTCGGGTCGGTCATCGGCACCCTCGAGTACATGAGCCCCGAGCAGGCGGAACTGAACAACCTGGACATCGACACCCGGTCGGACGTGTACGCACTGGGGGTGATCCTCTACCAGTTGCTGACCGGCACGGTGCCGTTCACCCGGCAGGAACTCCAGTCCCACGGGTTCGCGGAGATGCTGCGGATCATCAAGGAGAAGGAGCCGCCCCGGCCGAGCAACCGGCTGTCCACGTCACACGAGCTGCCGCTGGTCGCCGACCTACGGCGGACCGAGCCGTCGAAACTGTCCAAGCTCGTCCGCGGGGAACTGGACTGGATCGTGATGAAGGCGCTGGAGAAAGACCGCACCCGCCGGTACGAGACGGCGAACGGGTTCGCCGCCGACGTGCAGCGGTACCTGTCCGGCGAACCGGTGCAGGCCGTTCCGCCGAGCGTGGGGTACCGGCTGGCGAAGGCGTACCGCAAGAACAGGGCGGCGGAGTGCGTGGGGTGCGCGTTCGCCCTGTTGATGGCCGTCGGCGCGGCGGTGGCATCGCTGCTGGCGGTGCGGGCGACTTTCGCCGAGCGGGTGGCGGCACACGACCGGGACGCCGCCCTGATTGCCGGAAAGGAGGCGGCCGACCAGCGGGACTCGGCGAACACCGCCCTCGCCGCCAAACAGCAGGAGATCCTCCGGCTGGACTACTCGGTGTGGATGCGGCAGGCGACTACGGCCTGGAAGGAGAACCGGTTCAGCACGACACGCGCCCTGCTCGACAAAACCCGGCCGGAACTCCGCGGCTGGGAGTGGCACTAACTGAACCGCCTGTGCCGGCCCGGCGAACGGGTCAAGCTCACCGGGTCGCACGAGCGGATGGAACACGCTTCATACAGCCCGGACGGCCGCTGGATTGCCACGGCCGGCGCGACCGACGTCAAGACCCCCGACCCGAGCGGGTCCGGATTCCGGTGGTCCACGTCCGGGTGCGTCCAGATCTGGGACGCCGCAACACACAAGTCGTTCACCTTGTGCGACGACGTGCCGGGGTTGCAGAGAGCCAATTTCAGCCCCGATAGCCGCCGCGTGCTCGTCGTTCTGAACGATCGCATCACGATTTGGGATCGGGAGACCCGCACGCCGGTACGACACATCCCCGTCGGCAAGGGCCGGTTCCCGTGGGGGGCGTTCAGCCCCGACGGCAAACGGATCGTGACCGCGACCAGCACGTGGAGGATCAAGATCGACGAGCAGTCGGTCGGGGAACTCGCCGTCTGGAACGCGGAAACCGGGGAGCAGGTCTGGTCGCAGACCCATAACGGCGTGGATTTCTCTCAGGTCTGCTTCGATCCTACCGGCCGCTGGGTGTTCGTATCACTCTGGAAGGCCGAGAAAGTCGATCCCGACAGCGAGCGAGTCCCCTACACGTACGCCGTGAAAATCTTCGACGCCGAGATTCAGGCCGAGGTGAGCGCGAAACCCCTTCGCGGAAGCGACCCGTGCGATCCTCCTCAACCCGAACGGGACACGTCTGCTCACGTCCTCCATTGGCGGCTCGGTGAGCGTGTGGAAGGTCCGCTCGGAGAGCAGTCGGCCGGTGATCGGTGACACCCCGGTCACCCTCGTGGGGCACGGACCGGGAGTCGTCGTCTACGCGTTCAGCCCGGACGGCACCCGCGTCGTGACGGCCGGGAGTGACAAAGCGGCCCGAGTCTGGGATCCGGAAACCGGGAGCCTCCTCCGGGTTCTCCTGGGGCACGAAGGGAGGGTGTGGGGCGTGGGTTCAGCCCCGACGGCAAGCAGATCGTCACGGCCGGCGACGACCGCACGGTTCGGATCTGGGACACTCAGGAGCCCGCCCGGCCGCCGGCCATTGAGGAGCGAGCCCGCGTGCTGCGGGCGATGGTCAACCGAACGGGCGACCGCGTACTGACCACCACCTTCGAGCGCACGGCGGTCTGGGACACCCGACCGGCAAGCGGCTCCCGTACCAACTGGCCGGGTTCCATCACGTTTTCTCCCCGGACGGCCGCAGCATCGCGTGTGTCCTCCTCAAGACCGACGATCCGGAGCAGCACACGAACACCGTCGGGCTGTTCAACGCTGACACGGGCGAGTTGGTCCGCAAGTTCCAGATCGACGCGGCCGCCGCCTATCGACCGGAGTTCAATGCCGATGGCGGACGACTCCTGGTGAGGGGTCGCGGTCGCGGGTGCGACCTCTGGAACTTGAACACCGGAGAACACCGGGAGTTGGAGCGGGGGCCTTCGACGGGTTCGCCAACGCCGGGTTCAGCCCGGACGGGACGAAGGTCTGGCTGGAACTCATGGGCGAGAATTCACTGACCCTTTCTGGAATCGCCATTTACGATGCCGAGACTGGTCGGCACAAGACGACGTTCAAGACGGAACCCATCAAGTACTACTCACACCGCGGAACGTTGAGTGCCGACGGGACGGAGTACCTGGTCGTGTTCATCGCCGAGGACGGTCTACCTGGAGAATGTCGGGTCTGGAACGTGTCGAACCGGGAACAGGTGCGAGCGTTCCCGGTCGATGCGAGAGCGTTCGATACCGTCGCGTTCGGCCCCGACACCAAACGGCTCATCACCGGTAACTCGAACCGGGCGGTGGTTCTGGACACGCAGGCCGGGAATGAGTTGCTCACCGTCGAGGTCAGCAACTGGCTGGACTCCGTCGCGTTCGACCCGACCGGGGAGAAGGTGGTGATCACGGACCGGAGGAAGGTCTTGACCCTGGACGGCATCCCGCTGCCGGAGGCGAAGAAGTGAGCCGCGTGACTCGACTCTTGGTGGCGGGCTGCAAACGCGAGTCCCCAAACTAAGAGACCGATATGCCGTTCCTGTCAGCCCGACTGCACACGCCGAAACGTGCCGAACATCCGCGAACGGCCGGGTCTGCCCTCGGGCACGCCCGGCCTCTCTTTTTTCACCCCGACCCGGTCGCCAAACACCGCTCGCGTCAGCTGCCGTCACGGTTACGCGGGTCGGGGTATAGAACAAGGTTAGCCCCGAGGTGTCGCCGGTGAACAAGTTGTTGCGTTGGTACGGCAAGCTCCGCGGGCGGCAGGTGCTGCCGCCCGGCATCCGCGTCGGGGCGAACGTTCACATCGGCGACGCCCTGCGGTTCGACTGGACGCACGGCCGGCACATCACCATCGAGGACGGCGCGACGATCGCCCCCGGCGTCCGCATCCTTTGCCATGACGCGTCGTCCGTCCGCCGCACCGGCGGCACGTGGGTCGCGCCAGTTACCGTCGGGGCCGGGGCGTTCGTCGGGGCGGAGGCCGTTCTCTTGCCCGGCGTCACGGTCGGGGCGGGGGCGGTCGTCGCGGCCGGGGCGGTCGTCACGAAGGACGTGCCGCCCGGAGCGGTCGTCGCCGGCATCCCGGCGGCCGTGATCGCGACGGTCGCCGACCTCGACGCCCGCCGCGCGGACGATATGAAACGCGCACCTTGTTTCCCGTCCGAGGTGTACGGAGCCTTGAATCTTAGCGAATCGCAAGACGAGGCGTTGAGGAAGGCGATTTCCCAATTCGGCGGGTATTACCTCGTGTGATTGTCTGAAAGTGTTCAAAATTTCACTTTAATGAATGTCTCCGGATTTTCTCGCGCCGTCGTTCACCCCTGTTGCGAGGGTTGAAAAACGTCGGGGTTTCCCCGTCGCGGGCGTCGGGATTCCTTCCCGCGCACTTGCACGCACAACCCGTGGAACTAGCCTTCTCGTACCCGACGCCCACGGGTCAGCGCCCCCGCCCACGCGGGTACGACGTTGCGTCGTCGTGCCGGAGGTTCGTGTGCGGTCTCACACCCTTGAATCTCTTGGATTGACTACGCATGAACGATGCCCCTTCGCCCCGTCCGTCGCTTTCGCTCCAACCCTTGGAAGCCCGTGAAGTCCCCGCCACACTGTACGTCGCGCCGACCGGCTCGGACGTGAACCCCGGCTCTGCCGACTTCCCCCTCCTGACGATCCAGGCCGCCGCCAACGTCGTGAACCCCGGCGACACCGTCGTCGTCCGGGCCGGGACGTACCGCGGGTTCAACTTGACCCGCAGCGGCACGGCCGCCGCCCAGGTGACGTTCAAGATCGACCCGGCCGCGGCGAAGGGATCGGTCGTCATCAACCAGCCGAACGCCTGGAACAACCGCGACGGCATCAACCTCGAAGGGGCGAGCCACGTCACCGTGGACGGGTTCACTGTCGTCAACCAGCCGCGGGCCGGGCTGCGGGCGGTGAACGACCAGTTCGTCACGTTCCGCAACAACCGGGCCGACAACAACGGCGACTGGGGCATCTTCACCGGGTTCAGTTCCGACCTGCTCGTCGAGAACAACGAAACGTCGCGGTCCCTGCGGCAGCACGGCATTTACGTGTCGAACAGCGCCGACCGGCCGGTCGTCCGGAACAACCTCGTGTGGGGGAACGCGGCCAGCGGCATCCAGTTGAACGCCGACGAGAGCCAGGGCGGGGACGGGATCATCTCGAACGCCGTCATCGAGAAGAACGTCATCCACGGCAACGGGCGGATCGGCGGGGCGTCGATCAACCTGGACGGCGTCGAGGACTCGGTCGTCCGGAACAACCTGATCTACAACGCGATGGCCACCGGGATCGCCCTGTTCTGGCAGGACGGGGCGGGGCCGTCGCGGAGCAACGAGATCGAGAACAACACCGTGCTGGTGAACAACACGGAGACGCTAACGAACGGCCGGTGGGCGCTGGCGCTGAACGACTACAGCACCGGGAACACGGTCGCGAACAACATCTTCTACACCAGCAACCCGAACACCGGGTCGATCCGTATTTCCGGCGACAGCTTGGCCGGGACGGTCAGCAACAACAACGCGGTCGAGGAGTTCCTCATCACGGACGGCGTGTGGGGCGGCCTCGCGGCGTGGCGGACCGGGACCGGGCTGGACACGCAGTCGGTCGGGTTCGCCGACCCGACGCAGTTGTTCGTGGACCCGGCCAACGGCGACTTCCGGCTGAGGCCCGGCAGCATCGCCATCGACGTGGGCGGGGCCACGAACCTCGCCCCGACGGACATCACCGGCGCGCCGCGGGTGCAGGGCGCGGCCGCCGACGCCGGGGCCTACGAATCGCCGGCGGTTTCCCCGCCGGCTTCGCCGCCGGCGACGGTCCGGGTGGTCGACGACGGCCAACCGGAATTCTCGACGACCGGGACCGGGTGGCAGACGGCCCGCGGGGACGGGACGTGGTACATGGCCGACACCCGCTACCGGACGACCGGCACGGCCGGGGCCGCGGCCCGGTGGACGATCCCGGTCACGCCCGGCGGGACGTACCGCCTCTCGACGACGTGGGCACCGACCGCGAACCGGGCGACGAACGCGACGTTCCGCGTCCTCGACGCCAACGGCACGTCGCTCACGACGGCCACGGTCAACCAGCAACTCGCCCCGAACGACCTCCGGTCCGACGGCGCGGCGTGGAAGGACCTGGCGACCGCCGTGCGGCCGGCCGGGTCGGCGATCACGGTCGAGGTGGACGGGCTGGCGAACGGGAACGTGATCGCGGACGCGGTGCGGCTGGAACAACTCGTCGCCGCGACCGTCCCGCCGGTTTCGCCGCCGCCGACCGCGCCGTCCGCCCCGGCGACGGGGACGGCGTTCGCCGACGACTTCTCGGCCGCGACCCCGTCTCCCGCATGGTCGTTCGTCAACGGGTCGTGGGTCCAGTCCGGCGGCGTGCTCCGGCAGACCACCACCGCGGTCGGCGACCCGTTCAAGGCCATCGTCGGCGGTCGGACCTGGTCGGCCGCGCAGGAGGTCACCGCGTCCGTGCGGGTGGACAGTTGGTCCGGCGGGCTGTACCCGCGGGCCGGCGTCGGCGTCCGGACGAACGCCGCCGGAGAGGGCTACAACCTCGTGTTCCGGAGCGGCGGGCAGGTGCAGTTCCTCAACGACAAGGTCGCGTGGGGGAACGCGTACTCCTTCAACTGGCAGGCCGGCGTCTGGTACAAGTTCCGACTCCGGGCCGAGGCCGACGGCACGCTCCGCGGCAAGGTGTGGGCGGCCGGACAGGCCGAGCCGGCGGGCTGGATGTTCGCGCAGTCCGGGTGGGCCGACCGCACGGGCGGCAGTCCGGCGCTCAACGGCTCGTCCAACCGCGACGGCGGGGCGGCGACCGTCTCGTTCGACGACGTGACGGCCGACAATGTGATTGCGACGCCGCTGTTCACCGACAGCTTCTCCGGCTCGACGCTCGGCGGGGCGTGGACGACCAACGGCGGCAGCTGGGGCGTGACGAACGGCACGCTGGGGCAAACGTCGCTGCTCGCGGCCCCGGAGAAGAAGGCGGTCGTCACCGGCCTCGCGGCCGGCGCGGCGAACGAGATCGAGGCCCGCGTCCGGGTCGATGCGTGGACCGCCGGCATGTACGCCCGCGCCGGCGTCGGCGTCGGGACGGATGCCAACGGGTTGGGCTACAACCTCGTCTTCCGGGACAACAACACCGTCCAGTTCCTGAACGACCGGGTCGCGTGGGGGAACGCCTTCACGTTCAACTGGCAGGTCGGCGCGTCGTACCGGTTCAAGCTCCGGCAGGAGGCGGACGGTACGCTCCGCGCGAAGGTGTGGGCGGACGGCCAGGCCGAGCCGACCGGCTGGATGTTCACGCAAACCGGGTGGGGCTACCGGGCCGGCCGGGCGGCGCTCAACGGCGGGTCGGCCGTCGTGGGCCTAGGGACCAACACCGCATCGTTCGGCGACGTGAAGGTCTGGGGCTGATGTCTGCCCAGGACTTCGAGTAAGAACTGTTCCAACTCCGCGACCGCCTCGGTCCGCGCCTTCGTGGGAAGGGCGGGCCGGGGCGGTGGTTCGTTTAGGGATTGTCCGATGGCGGTCGCGAGTGCGACTGGGTCGCCGGGCGGGACGAGCCGGCTCGCCCCGCGCGAGGCGATGTCCGGGATGCCGCCGACGTTCGAGGCGACCCACGGCGTCCCGCACGCGGACGCCTCCAGCAGCACGTTCGGCGTCCCCTCGCTGTGGCTCGGCAGCACGAACAGGTCCGCGGAGCGATACCAGTCCGCCAGTTCGTCCTGCGGCCGCGACCCGAGGAACGTCACCTTCTCCGCGAGGCCGAGTTGCCTCGCCTGGGCTTCCAGCGCGCCGCGGAGCGGGCCGGAGCCGGCGAGCATCAAGCGGAACTTCATGCCGTCCGCATTCAAGCGGCCGAGGGCGTCGAGCAGCACGTCCACCGCCTTCACCGGGACGAGGTTGCCGACGAACAACACGACCGGGTCGCCGGGCGGCACGCCGACGCGCTCGCGGGCCTCGGCCTTTGAACCGGGATGAAAGATGGCGGGATCGACGCCGTCGAGGATGACGCGGACGCGGTCCGAGGCCGCGCCGAGCGCAATGACGCGGTCCGCGAGATCGCGGCTGACCGCGACGACGCCGTCAGCCGCGACGAGTGCCTCCGCCGTCGGCTTCCGCCGGGCCGGGTAGGCGTCCAGCAGCCGCACGTCCGACCCGTGGACCTGTAACACGACCGGCAGCCCGGCGGCGCGGCCGAGTCTTACCGCCGCCCACCCGTCCGGGTACGCCCACGGCGCGAACACGATGTCGGGGCGGAACTCTCCGACAACCCGGCGGAAGGTTCGCTTCGCCGACCACGCGAAGCAGTGCCCGTACCGCGACCGCGCGACCTGCGGCGGGAACCAGTAGATCGGGTGGTCCACGGTCAGCCCGTCGCGCTCGACCCGCCGCGCCCGCGGCTTGCCCTGCCGGAGCGCACGGGCTTCGTCGGTCCAGGGGATCGGCGCGATCACGCGGACCGCGTGTCGCTCGCCCAGGAGCCGGAGTTGGTGGCGGTTGAACGGCGCGCGGTGTGGCTGCGCCGGCGTCGGGTAGAGGTTGGTCAGCGCGAGAACCCGCACGGCTTTCCTTTGGCGAGGAGCGATTGATAGAGGTCGACGTATTTTCGGAACGTGGCCGCGCGGCTGTAACGGGCGCGGACTTCGTTCCGCCCCGCTCCGCCGACGGCCGCCGCGAGCGGCGGGTTTGACAGAATGCGGTCCAGCGAGTCCGCCACGGCCGCGGGGTCATTCGGCGGGACGAGGAACCCGGTCTTTCTCTCCGCGATCATCTCCGGCAGCCCGCCGACGGCCGTACACACGGCCGGCACGCCGGCGGCCCACGCTTCCAGCAACGATACCGGCATCCCCTCGCTGCTACTCGTCAGGGCGAACGCGGACATCAGCCGGTAGAACGGCTCCGGCCGCGACCGCTGGCCCGCGAACAGCACGGCCCCGGCAAGCCGCAGGTCGCGCGTCAACGCCTCCAGCTTCCCTCGCTCCGGACCGTCGCCGACGAGCAGCAACCGGGCCGTCGGGTATCGCGGACGCAGCTCGGCGAACGCGCGAATCAGCACGTCCTGCCGCTTCACCGCCGCGAGCCGGCCGACGGTTCCGACGACCGGCGTTCCTTCCGGCAGATCGAACTCGCGTCGCAGCGCCGCCACGTCTTCCCGCGTCACGTCCGGTTCCGTGTCCACGCCGTTCGGCACAACGAGTAGCTTGCGTCGCGGAATTCCCCCACGCGCCGCGGCCGCGGTCGCGATGTCGGCCGACACGCACGCGAACCGGTCGGCCCAGTGCGCGGCCGCCGACCACAACATTCGCGCACGCGACTTCCCGGCGTCGCCGCGGCGGCCGCTCAAATGGTTGCCGTGTTCCGTGTGGACGACCGCCCCGACGCCTGCGAGAGCCGCCGCCGGGCCGGCGTAAAAGAGCGCCCCGATCTGGTGCGTGTGGACCACGTCCGGCAAGTCGTTCGCGAGCAGTCGGGCCATGCGCACGACGGTGCGCGGTCGAAACCCCGCCCGCTTCTCGAGACACTCGACGCGGCCACCCGCCGAAACGACTTCATTCGCCAGTTCGCCCGGCCGTTCGAGGCAGAGCACGCGGACGCGGTGACCTTCGTTCGCGCCTGCCTGCGTCAAACCGAGGATTAGCCGTTCCAAGCCCCCGACATCGAGCGAGAGGCACACGTGGGCGACGCTCAAGGAATGCATGACCGCCTTATGTTCATGCCAAAAAAGAATGGAAAAATTTACAAAACCGGCGCACCGGCTGCGTAAGTGGTCACCCGTGACTGCATACACGAGGCCACCGCTTGACAAGTTCGACACTTTCTCGGCCGCGGGCAACGGACGCCCTGCCCTTAACCGGCCGAGACATGATCTGCTTCAGCCACGACTGGACCGGCGATCCTCTCTCGAAAACGCACCTGATGCGGGAACTGGCCCGCGACAACCGCATCCTCTGGGTGAACTCCATCGGCTACCGCACGCCGTCGCTCGGTAGCAAGAACGACCTCCGCCGCGTCGTGCAGAAGCTGAAGGCGGCGGCCGCGCCCGTGCGTGAAGTCGAGCCGAACATCTTCGTCCTCAACCCGCTCGTCGTCCCGGCGTGGGGCTTCCCGGCGGTGCGTGCGTTCAACGCTAAGTTTCTGCGGTGGCAGGTCCGCCGGGCGATGCGCGACCTCCGCTTCCGCAAGCCGATCAACTGGGTCTTCAACCCCGCCGCCGGGGCCGTCGCCGGGACGCTCGGCGAGGACCGCATCATCTATTACTGCGTGGACGAGTACACGGCGTTCCGCGGAGTGAACCGGGAACAACTCGCGGCCGTCGAGCGGGACGTGATCGCGAAGGCCGACCTCGTCGTCGTGTCCGCGGAGAAGCTCTTACACGCGAAACGGCCGCCGCACGCCCAGGCCGTGCTCGTGCGGCACGGCGTGGATTACCGGCACTTCCGCACGGCGCTCGACGCGGCCACCGTCGTCCCCGACGAGATCGCGCGGTTGCCGCGGCCGGTCATCGGCTACTTCGGGCTGATCGCCGAGGACTGGGTGGACGTGCCGTTGCTCGTCCACCTCGCCCGCCACTTCCGGCACGGCTCGCTCGTGATGCTCGGCAAGGCGACGATGGACGTGTCGTTGCTCGCCGCGGAGCCGAACGTCCACTTGCTCGGTCGGAAGCCGTATTCCTCCTTGCCCGCCTACTGCAAGGGGTTCGACGTGGCCGTGATCCCGTTCCCGGTCACGGAGGTCACGCTGAACGCGAACCCCTTGAAAGCTCGTGAATATCTCGCGGCCGGGCTGCCGGTCGTCTCGACGCGGATCCCGGAGGTCGAGGTCCTCGGTTGTTGCGCGGTCGCCGACGGAAACGCGCAGTTCGCTACCACCGTTGAGAAGGCGCTCGCTCAACCCGGTGTGAGGGCCGAGCGAAGTCGTGGGATGGCTACAGAGAGTTGGTCGGCCCGGTTGCAGGAAATCCGGACGCACTTTGAGAACGCGATTTCTCGGAAGGGCGTCCGATGAACCGCCCTCGCTTCCGACTGTTCGCCGACCTTCGGACCGACCTCCGCGCGAAGGCCGCCTGGCTGTACGAGAGTACGAGCCGCCGGGCGATTCTTCGCACTCTCCTGACGGACGGCACGCCGGCGATGGTGTGGTACCGGCTGATGCAAGCCGCGCGGCGGTGGCGGCTCGCGCCGCTTGAGATGCTGTTCAACCGAATCAACTCCGCGTGCTGCGGGTGCGTCATCGGCCGCGGGGCGGAGTTCGGCCCCGGCCTCGTGCTCGTCCACGCGAACGGCGTGGTTATCAACGGCGCGGTCCGCGGCGGCGCGAACGTCGTTATCGAGCACCAAGTCACCATCGGTGCGGAAAAGCGGCAGTCGCCGGTAATCGGCGACGGCGTGTTCCTCGGGGCCGGGGCTAAGGTCGTCGGCCCGGTGACCATCGGGGCCGGGGCGAAGGTCGGGGCGAACGCGGTCGTCGTCCACGACGTTCCGGCCGGCGCCACGGTCGTCGGCATCCCCGCGCGCGTAGTGACTTCACGCGGTGTCAGGACAACGGCAATTGAAGGCACGAATACTGCGATTGCGCCCATCCATCTTTCCCGCGCGTCCGTCTTAAACGGGTCGGCGGACCGAACCACCCCCCACGCTCAGCACCTCGCCCCCGCTGAAGGATTTGCACCAGGAGCCGAGGGATGACTACGTCCGAATGGTTGTTGCCGTTGGTCCTCGCCGCGAGCCTCGCGGCGGTCGGGTACGCCTACGCGGTCTACCCGGCCTTGATTTGGGTGTTGTCCCGGCTGTTCGGCCGCAAGCCCGTCCGCCCGGCCGCGGCGGACGACGACCTGCCGTTCGTGTCGCTGGTCATCGCCGCGCACAACGAGGAGGCGGAGATCGGGCCGCGGGTCGCCAACGCGCTGGCGAGCGACTACCCGGCCGACCGGTTCGAGGTGATCGTCGCGTCCGACGGTTCGACCGACCGGACGAACGCCATCGTCCGGGGCTTCGACGACCCGCGGGTCCGGTTGCTCGCGTTCCACCGGAACCGGGGCAAGGCGGCCGTGCTGAACGACGCCATCCCGGAGGCGACCGGCGACGTGGTCATGCTCTCGGACGCGAACACGCACACCGAGCCGGACGCGGCCCGGAAGTTGGCCGCGTGGTTCCTCGACCCGGACGTGTGCGCCGTGTGCGGCAAGCTCGTGCTCACCGACCGGGCGACCGGGACGAACGCGGACGGTCTGTATTGGAAGTACGAGACGTTCCTGAAGCTGTGCGAGAGCCGGCTCGGCGCGCTGCTCGGCTCGAACGGGGCGATCTACGCCCTCCGCAAGCCGGCGTTCGTGCCGCTGCCGCCGAACACGCTGGTGGACGACTTCGTCTTGCCGATGCTCGCGAAAATCCAATCCGGCGGGCGGATCGTCTATGACCGCGAGGCGGTGGCGCGGGAAGAGACCGCGCCGGACCTGGCGGCCGAGTTCCGCCGCCGCGCCCGGATCGGGGCCGGCGGGTTCCAGAGCATCGTGCTGCTCCGCGGCCTACTCAACCCGGCGAACGGGTGGGTGGCGCTGACGTTCGCGTCGCACAAAGTCCTCCGCTGGCTCGGGCCGTTCTTCCTGCTCGCCGCGTTCCTGGCGAACCTGGCGCTGGCCCGCCAGCCGTTCTTCGCCGGGTTACTGATCGCACAAGTCGCGTTCTACGCCCTGGCCGTGGCCGGGCGGCGGCTGCCGCTGCCGGCGAGGCCGCGGGCGCTGAAGGTCCTTCGGTTGCCGTCGATGTTCGTGCTGATGAACGCCGCGCTGTTCGTCGGGTTCCTGCGGTGGGTCCGCGGGTTCAACACGGGAACCTGGCAGCGGACCGAGCGGCCGGTCGCCGAGCCGGCGGCGGCGAGTGCGCTCGCGGTCGTCGAAACGTAATTCGAGGGTTGGTGTTGCCCATGGGACCGGAATGGTTGTTCGCGCTCACCCCGTTGGCCGTCGCGGCCGGGGGGTGGGCCGGGTTGCGGCGGAAGGGCCTCCACCGGTGGCTGCCCTCCTACGCCGCGTCCGTCGGCCGGCGGCGCACGCCGAAGCCGGGCGAGCCGGTTCACCTGCTGATCTGCGTGTGCGACCACTTCGAGCCGAAGCGGGGCGGCGTCCCGGCGGCGGTCGCGGCCGAGCGGGTGCGGCGGTGGGTCGAGGAGTACCCGAAGCAGCTCGACCGGTTCCGGGACAGCGCCGGCCGGCCGCCGCAACACACGTTCTTCTACCCGGCCGAGGAGTACGAGCCGGAATACCTGGACGCGCTCGCCGGTCTGTGCCGGGCCGGGTACGGGGACGTGGAAATCCACCTCCACCACGACGAGGACACGGCCGAGAACCTGCGGAGGACGTTGATCGACTTCAAGACGACCCTGCACGAGCGCCACGGCCTTCTCCGCCGCGACCCGCGGACGGGGGAGGTCGTGTACGGTTTCATTCATGGGAATTGGGCGCTCGACAACTGCCGCGCCGACGGCCGGCACTGCGGCGTGGACAACGAGTTGTCCGTGCTGGTGGAAACCGGGTGCTACGCGGACTTCACGTTGCCGTCCGCGCCGAGCGAAACGCAGACGCGGACGATCAACCAGCTCTACTGGGCGGTCGGCCGGCCCGGCAAGCGGAAGAGCCACGACACCGGTGTTCCGGTTCCGGCCGGGCCGAAGCCGCCGGGGGCGCTGCTGATGATTCCGGGGCCGCTCGTGCTGGACTGGACGCGGCCGAAGTTCGGCCTCTTGCCGCGGATCGAGAACGGTTGCCTGCAGGGCAGCCAGCCGCCGACGGGTGAACGAATTGATAACTGGGTGCGGGCGGGTGTGGAAATCCCGGACAGTGGCGTGAGGACACTTGCCGCGAAACTACACACGCACGGGGCGGAGGAATCGAACATGCCGGTTCTGTTCGGCGAGCCGGCGGTACGGTTTCATGAGGCCCTGCGCGAACGGGCCGACCGCGACCCGGCATTTCGGTACAGCTACGTGACGGCGTGGGAACTGGCCGCTCGGGTATTGTCCCCGGGCGGCGAACGACCGACCAGGATCGCGAACGGCCGGACGGCCCCTGGCGGGAAGCTTCATCCGGTATGAGCTTCCGTTATCTTTAGTCCGCCAACATGAGGAGCATCATGCGAAGACTCTTGTGGGGGATCGCGGTGGCCGTGTGCGCCACCCTGACCCCCGGGGCGGCGAGCGCCGCCTTTACCCTGACGATCGAGTCGGCACCGGCCGGGTACACCGGGCCGACGACCGGCACGACGACGGCCGGTTTCCCGGACGCCATCACGTTCCAGTCCGGGAGTACCGCGTCGGACGACGGCCGGCTCACGATTTCATCGAGCCGGGAGCAGTTCCCGACGTTCGCCTCGATCGGGACGACGTTCCAGATCAAGGCCGCACTGTCGACGCCGTCCAGCACCACGGGGTACGTCCCGGCCGGGACGTACGTGATCCGCATCCGGAACGACGAGTTCACCCTCCCGCCGGGGACGCAGGGGAACATCGGGGTAATTCACACCTCGATCGTCCCCTTCGCGAGTGCGCCGGGAACGCCGCTGGTGACGACGACGGCCACCAGCAGCATTCCGGGCGGGAACTCCGTGTCGGTCAACGGCAGCCCGATGCTGACCCAGATGTTCGAGGCCATGACGCCGAAGCCGGACGGGATTTACACCCTCGACCAGCTCGTGACGATCAACCTCCCGGCCGGCGGGAGCGGCCAGTTCTCGGTGACCTCGTACATCGGGGCCGTCACCCCCATTCCGGCCCCGCCGGCGCTATTGCTCTGTGGGATCGGCGTCCCGGCGTTCGGGTTCGCCCTCCGCGCGTTCCGACGGAAGGGGCAATCCGCCCCGGCCGCCGGTCCGGCCGCGTAACAACAACCCCCTTGCCCCGGCCGTGCGACCCACGCCGGGGCAGATCATCCCCACGACCGACACCATGCGCCGCCACACGTTGAACGTCCGATTCCTGCTCGCGCTGCTGACCCTCCTCGGAGCGATCGTCGGCGGCGTCTGGGCGGCGCACCGCCGTCAGGCGGGCAAGCAGGCCGGCCTCTACCTGGCGCGGGCCGACGCCCTCGAACGCGACGGCGACAAGGCGGCCGCCGCGACCTACCTCCGCCGGTACCTCGTCCACTCCCCCGCCGACACCGCCGCCCGCGGCCGGTTCGGGCTGTTGTTGGCCGACACCGCGACGGACGCCGACGGCCTCTTCCAGGCACTCCTCGTACTCGATCAGGCGGTCCGCGAAGACCCCGCCCGCGACGACCTCCGGCGACGGGCCGCGGCCCTCGGCACGACGCTCGGCACGGACACGCTCCCCGGCGCGACCGAACACTACACGGCGCTGATCGCCGCGCACCCGCCCGAGGCTGAACTGTACTTCAGCCGTGGGAAGTGCCACGAACTGGCCGAGAGCTTCCCGGCCGCGGAAGCCGACTACCGGGCCGCGGTGAAGCTGAACGCAGCCCACGTCCCGGCCGCCGCGCGGCTGGCCGGCGTCCTCCGCGGCCGCCTCGGCCGGCCCCGCGAGGCCGATGTCTTGGTCGCAAAGATGACCGACCGCGATCCCCGCGCCGCCGACGCGCAACTGGCCGCGGCCACCTATTGGAAGGAAGTCACCCGGTCCGGCTCCGCGGCCGAGCGGCCGACGGCCGAGAAGAAGCACGCGGCCGCCGTGGCCGCCGCCCTCGCGCTGACGCCGACCGACCTCGCTACCGTGCAGGCCGCGGCCGACCTCGCGATCGCCCGCAGCAGGGAAGCCGAGCGGAAGCACGACCCGGCCGCGGCGCGGGCCGCCGCCGCGGAAGCGGCGAAGTTACTCGAGGGCGGGATCGCGGTCGCGAAGCTCCCCGCGGCCGCGGCGACGCTCGAAGGCCGGGCCGAGGTCGAGCGGCAGCGGGAGCGGATCGCGAAGTTGTACCACACGCGGGCCGCCGTGGCCCTCGACGCCGGGCGGTTCGACGAGGCGGAAACGTGGCTGACCCGCGGGCTGGACGCATACCCGAATTCCGCCGGGCTGGTGGGTCAGTTGGCCGAAACGTTCACCCGCGCCGGCCGGCTTCCCGACGCCGAGGCGCAAATCGACCGGCTCCGCGAATTGAAGCATCCCGAGGGATTGATCGGCTACCGCCGGGCGCGGGTGTTGGCGGCCCAGGGCGATTGGCCGGCCGCCGCCCGGACGTGTGAGGCGGCCCTGCCGGACCTCGCCGCGAACCCGGACTTGGCACGGGAGGCCCGATACTTCCTGGGCGAGTGCTTCGAGCAACTCGGCCAGCCGGACCGCCGACAGGCCGCGCTGCGGGAGGCCCTGCCGGTCGATCCGGCCGACCCGTTGTGGATGCCTGCCCGCGCGAAGCTCGCCGCGTCGCTGTTGGACCTCGGCCGGACGGCCGACGCCGCCGAAGTGTACGAGAACCTGGCCGCCCGGTACGCGGACGCGAAGGTCCCGCTCGCCCGACTCTTGCTCGCCGAGCAGCGCCGCCGGCCGCCGGTCGCCCGCGAGTTCTCCCGCGTCACCGCCGCGCTGGAGGCCGCCCCGCCGACGGCCGAGCGCGACCTCCTCAAGGTCGATCTCAAGCATGCCGTCGCCGAGTCGGTCGATCCGGCGAAAGTGCGGGCCGACGTGCTAGCCGTGCGGGACGCCTACCCGGACGCGGCGGAGCCGTACCTCGCGCTCGCGGCGCTGGAACTTCGAGCCGGTGACCCGGCCGCGGCCGCGCGGTGGCTCGATTCCGCCGAGAAGAACCCGAAGGTCGGCGACCGCGTGGACCTACGGTTGGTCCGCGCAAACTTGCCGGCCGCCGACTTCCTCGCCCTCGCGACGGGGGCCGAGAAGTTCAAGCCGGCCGACCGCGTGCGGCTGCTCGTCGGGCTGTCCGACCTCGTGCCGGAGAACAAACCCGCGGTCGCGGTCGAGTTGCTCGACCGTGCCGCGGCCGCCGCGCCGACCGACCTCGGCGTGCTGCTCGCCCGGTTCGAGCGGGCCGTTCGGGCCGACCGGGCGAAGGCCGTCGCGCTGCTCGCCGAGGTCCGCAAGCTCGACGAGTTCGGCGGCACGTCCGCGAAGATGTCGGAAGCCATTCTGCTGTTGAAGGACGCCGAGGCGAAGCCGGCCGGCGACGACCGCGCGGCCGACCTGCGGCGGGCCGGCGAACTGCTCGGCGAAGCCGAGCCGGCGCGGCCGCACTGGAACCGCATCCCGCTGGCGCTGGCCGCCGTCCGCGACCTCCAGGGGGACACGGCCGGGGCAACGGCCGCGTACCGGCGGGCGGTCGAACTCGGCGTCCGCGACGCCGCCGTGGTCCGCCGGCTGACGGAACTTCTCACGGCCCAGAAGCGGTTCGCCGAGGTGAACCAACTACTCCGCGACTTGCCGGGGACCGGCGGGCGGGCGGCGGCAGAGGCCGCGCTCGCCTCTCGCGATCTGAGCCGCGCCGCGAAGTTGGCGGCCGACACCGTGCCGGAGGACTCGAAGGACGCGGCGGCGCTCGTGTGGCTGGGGCAAGTCCGGTTCCTCGCCGGCGACCGGGACGGCGCGGCGAAGCCGTTCCGCCGGGCGATCGATGTTGCTCCCGAACAGCCGGCCCCGTGGGTCGCGCTCGTCGGCTACCTCGTCGCGACCGGCCGGCCGGCGGAGGCGGAAGAGACGACCGCGACCGCCGCGAAGCGGATCACTCCCACCGACCGTCCCGCCGCGCTGGCCGCGTGTTACGAATCGCTCGGCCGTCCGGATCGGGCCGCCGACTTGTACCGCGACCTCGCGAAGGAGAAGCCGACGGACGCGGCCGTACTGCGGGACGCCGGCCGGTTCGCCCTCCGCGCCGGCCGCGCGGCGGAGGCGGCCGACCTGTTCAAGCGGGCCGTCGCCTTGCCGAAGCAGTCCGCCGCGGACGTGGCCGCCGCCCGCCGGCTGTACGCCATCAGCCTCGCGGCCCAGCCGAACCAGAAAACGGCCGCGGAGGCGCTAAAGGTACTCGACGCCACGGACGAGTCGGTCGAGGCGCTGAAGGCCCGCGCCGTCGTCCTCGGGGCGCAGCCGAACCGGAAGCAAAAGGCGGAAGCCGCGGCCCTACTGGAACGGGTCGAGGGCCGCAGCCCGCTCGGCGCGGAGGAGCAGTTCCTGCTCGCGCAACTGTACGCCACGATCGACGACCGGCCGAAGGCCCGCCGCCGGTTCGCGGCGCTCGTGGCGGCCAACGGCGAGAACCCGACGTATCTCGCGGTCTACGCCCGGTGGCTGCTGAAGGCGAACGACGCCGACGCCGCCCGGCCGCTGGTCGAAAAGTTGCAAACGCTCGACGCCGACTCGCGGCCGACGGTCGAGTTGACGGCCCGGCTCGCCGTCGCCGACGACCGCCGGGACGCCGCCGCGGACGTGTTGCTGAAGTACGCCGACCGGCCCGGCGACCGGGCGACGGCAATACTCCCGGTGATGGAAGACCTCGGCCTCGGCGACAAGGCGGAACCGCTCGTCGCGCGGATCGCGGCCGCCGCGCCCCACCCGACGGGCTTGATTCTCCGCGCCGAGTTCCTGGCCCGCCGGGGGAAGGTGGCCGACGCCGTAGCATCCCTCCGGGAGAAGCGGGACACGATCCCGCCCGCGGCGCTGGCGCGGGCCGCGGTGAACGTCCTCCACGGCGGCCGCCGCGCCGGGGCGGACGACCCGGCGGCCGACGAACTGGTGGCCGAGGCCGCTCGCCGTGCCCCCGGCGAGCCGAAGGTTCTGCTTCAACAGGCGCTCCTCGCCGATTTCCGCGGGAAGTACGACGAGGCGGCGAAGTTGTTCCGCCGAGTGATCGACACGAAGCCGGAACTGGCCGTCGTCGCGGTCGCGGCGAATAACCTCGCATTCCTGGCGGCCGCACGGGGGCAGAAGCACGACGACGCGCTCGCGCTTCTGAGGCAAGCCGAGGACGCCGTCGGCCCGTCGCCGGACGTGTCCGACACGGAAGGGTACGTGCAACTGGCGCGGAAGGAACCGGCGGCCGCCGTCGAGGCGCTGGCCGACGCCGTCGCGACCGGCGGCGGGTCGGTGGTCCGCTACCACCTGGCGGCCGCACACCTCGCGGCCGGGGACAAGCTGAAAGCCGCGACCGAATGGGCGCTGGCCCACCGCGACGGCTTCACGGCAGCGGACCTGCACCCGCTCGAACGGCCCGAGTACGACCTACTGAAATCGGCCCTGCGCCGCTAACGACCACGCCCGAGGATTGGACCCCGATGGGGAAGACTGCCCTCCTGGACCCGCCGCCGACCGCCTCGCCGGTCGCCCCCCTCGCCGACCGGCGAAGCGGTCCACGCACGCCCCTCGCCGTCCTCGGCGTGGCGGCCGTGGTCTGGGCGTACTGGCCGGTTTTGACCCAGATGGCCGACCGCTGGGCGAACGACCCGCAGCTCTCGCACGGGTGGATCATCCCGCTCATCGCCGCGTACCTGCTCTGGGACCGTCGGGCCAGGCTCGCCGGGCGGCCGCCGGCCCCCGCGAACTGGGGGCTGTCGATCGCCGTCGTCGGGTTCGCGGTCTGGGCCGCCGGGGCGGTTTTCTTCTTCCCGTGGTTCGAGGCGATCTCGCTGCCCGTGACCTTGCTCGGCCTGGTCGCGTGTTGGGGCGGGCGGAACGGCGTGCGGTGGGCGTGGCCGGCCGTCGCGTTCTTGCTGTTCATGGCCCCGCTGCCGTACCAGCTCCAAATGGCGCTCGGCGGCCGCCTCCAAAGGCTCGGGACGACGGCCACGACGTTCGGCCTCCAGACCCTCGGCATCCCGGCCGTCCCGGAAGGGAACGTTGTCGTGCTGGAGAACGGCGCGCGGCTCGGCGTCATCGAGGCGTGCAGCGGCCTCGGCATGATGCTGACGTTCTTCGCCCTGACCACGGCGGCCGCACTGTTGGTCCGCATGGAAACCTGGAAGCGGGTTGTCGTCGTACTGAGCGCCCCGGCGATCGCGGTGGCGGTGAACGTCCTGCGGCTGCTCGCCACCGGCGTCTTCGCGGACCGGACGCCGGACAAGGCGGCGATGGTCGTGATCCACGACGCCGCCGGGTGGGTCATGATGCCGGTCGCCGCCGGCTTGATCGCGCTGGAAATCTGGGTGTTGAACCGATTGATTGTCGCGCGGCCGGCCGCCGGCCCGTTAGGAGTTTGACCGTGGCACGTTCCCCGAAGAACCGACTCCCCCGCCGTCCGTCCGCGGCCCTCGCGCCGACCGACGCGGCGGCACGCCCCGCCCGCCCGCGGCCGCAACCCGGCGGGTCGAACGTGGACCTCGGCGGCCTCTGGGCGGCGATCTACCGCTACCCGCGGACGACGGCCGTGACCGTCCTGCTGGCCGCCGCTGCCGCCGCCGCAGTGTGGACGTTCCTGCCGCTGCCCCGGTTGACCGGGTACATGACGTTCCAAATCTCCGCCGCCCCTAACACCCTCATCACGCCCGTCGGCAGTGATCGGACCGATTTCAACATGTACCGGCAGCGGCAGGCCACCGCCGTTAAGAGCCGGGTCGTACTGAACGAGGCGCTCAAGAAGCCGGGCGTCGCCGACCTGCCGATGCTCCGTGACCGGTCCGACCCGCTCAACTGGCTGGAAAACCAGGTCCGGGTGGACTTCCGGCAGGGGCCGGAGTTCATGCGGGTGGCGATCGAGGGGGACGACGCGGACCAACTGGAAACCGTCCTCGGGTCCATCGGCACGGCCTACACGGACGACGTGCGGCACAAGGAGGGGAGCCTGAAGCGGAAGGAGAAGCAACTCGCGGAGAAGACGCTCGCCGCCTACACCGAGGAGCTCGCGAACCAACAGCGGGACATCCGAAACTTCCAGGAGTCGGTCGGCGCGGCCGACCCGACGGTCATTGCGACCAAGCAGAAGATCGCGGACGAGCGGCACTGGATGACGCAGAAGCAACTGTTCGACGTGCAGGCCCAGATCCGCCGGCTGGACATCGACTTGAAGGCCGCCCAGGCCCGCAGCACCGCGACTTCGGCGACCGCGGCCGAGTCCCTCGTCCAGTTGGCCCTCAAGGCCGACCCGGAGGTGCAGCGGCTGACTACCGCCCGGAAGGCGCTCGTGGACCAGATCGCCCGACAGAAGGAGCGGCTCGCGGCGGCCGCGGTCGCGCAGTACACGAAGAAGGCCGAGGAGGAACTGGCCGCCGTTCAGAAGGACCTGGAGAAGGCGACGGCCCAGGTCCGGGCGGACACGGCCGCGGCCGTCAAGCAGCAGAACGCCGAGGCGGACAAGGCGGCCGTGGCCGGGATTAACCAGCAGCTCGCCGTCCTCCGCGAGTACGAGAAGGTCCTGGCCGTGGACGCCGAGGCGCAACTGAAAAAGGTCAAGGCGCTCGACGGCGGGCAGTTCGACATCGCCGAGCGGCAGGACAAGATCGCCGAGAAGCAGAAGGTGGCCCAGATGCTCGCCAGCCGGGTCGAGGCGATCCGGGTGGAACTCGACACGCCGTCGCGGGCAGAACTGTTGGAGCCGCCGACCACGGTTCCCGGCATCGAGGGCTACCGCCGCGTCCGGTACGCCGGGATGGCCTTCGTCGGCGTGCTGGCGCTCGGCGTCGGGTTCAACTTCCTCCGCGTCGTCCGCGACCCGCGGGTCGTCGGGGCGGCGTGCGTGGAAACCCGGCTCGGCCTGCCGATCGTCGGCATGTTGCCGCGCATCCCGGCGACCGCGGGCCGACCGGTCGCCGACAACCCGCCGGACTGGCAGGTCGCGCTGTCCGAGTCGTTGACCGCCACCCGGTTGGTCATGCTCAACAAGGACGTGGCCGGGACGCCGATCCGGACGGTCCTCGTCGTCAGCGCCATGTCCGGCGAGGGGAAGTCGTCGGTCGCGCTGCAACTCGCCATTAGCTTGGCACAGGCCGGGCACAAGACGGCCCTGGTGGACGGCGACATGCGGCGGCCGGAGCTTCACGTCCGGCTCGGGCTGCCCGCCGGGCCGGGGCTGGCGGAATTCCTCCGCGGCGAGTTCCCGATGCAGCCGGCGGTCCTGGACACCGGGATGCCCGGCCTGTCGTTCCTCCCGGCCGGCCGGTGGGACCAGCACGCGTCCCGGTCCGTCTGCTCCGGCGGCTGGAAGTCGGCGCTGTCTCAGTTGGCCGACTCGCACGAGTACGTCGTCGTCGATTCGACTCCGCTGCTGCCTGTCGCGGACGGGCTGGCGATGGCCAAGAACGTGGACGGCGTCGTCATGTCCGTCCTCCGGGACGTGAGCCAGTTGCAGAACGTGGCCGAGGCGCAGAAGCGGCTCGCGGCCGTCGGGGCGAACGTCCTCGGCGTCGTCCTCAGCGGGGCGGCCCAGGTGCTGTACCGGTACACGCCGTCGCAGCCCGTGACCGTCGGCCAGACGGTCTCCTCCACCGACGCGCTGATCCCCCTGGTCGCGTCGCCGGAGAACGGCGGTAGCGAGGTGAGGGTCTCCGTATGAGCGTGAAGCCGCACCTGCCGCTGGCCGGGTTCCTCGTCGCCGTCGTCGCGGCCGGGGCCGCGCACGGCGTCTACACCGACCGCTGGGGCCGGTCCCCGGACCGGGCAGCGGCCGTCGCGAGGCTGGCCGACGTACCCAAAACGATCGGCCCGTGGGTCGGCGAGGACCTGCCGCTGGACGCCGAGGAGGTCGCCCGCGCCGGCGTGGACGGCCACCTGCTGCGGGTCTACCGCCACCCGGCCGGGCGGCGGGCGGTGACGCTGTTCGTCGTGTGCGGCCGGTCCGGGCCGCTCTCCGTCCACACGCCGGACGTGTGCTACCAGGCCAGCGGGTACGCGATGACCACGGCCCCGGCCCGCGAGCCGATCCCTGGGACGGACGCGAACGTGTGGGCGGCGACGATGACGAAGCCGGCCGCCGCCGTGCCGGAGGCGCTAACCGTCCGCTGGGCGTGGCGGACGACGCACCCCGGCTGGCACGCCCCGGACCGGCCGCGGATGGCGTTCGCCCGCGCCGGCGTGCTGTACAAGGTCTACGCCCTGACAGACCGGACCGGCCCCCCCGGCCGCCCCGACCCGGCGGCCGATTTCCTCGGCCTTGCCTTGCCCGCCTTGGATCGCGCCCTGGCCGAAACACCGCCGGCCTCCCCTTGACCTCTCCAACAAACCCAGAAGTGACACCACGGATGACGAGGAGTCGAGACATGAGTTCCGCGGTTAATTTGATACCCGTGCCCCCGGCCTTGCGGCTGGACGGGGGAGGCGGGAGCATCCCGCTCGACACGGCCGTGATGTCTGCCCTCGACACGGTCGTGATGCCGGCCGTCCGCCCGGCCGTCGTGCCGGCCGCGGACGGGTCGCTCGCGTGGTGGAAGTCCGCGTTCGATTACGCCGTGGCTTTCACGCTGCTGGTCCTGACGCTCCCGGTCGTCCTGCTCGCCGCGGCCGCCGTCCGCGCCACGTCGGCCGGTCCCGCGTTCTACTCGCAGGTCCGGGTCGGGGTGAACGGCCGGCGGTTCACCATCTGGAAGCTGCGGAGTATGTACGACAAGTGCGAGGCGAAGTCCGGCATCCGGTGGTCCACGCCGGGCGACAAGCGGGTCACGCCGGTCGGCCGGCTCCTCCGGGCGTCGCACATCGACGAACTGCCGCAGCTCTGGAACGTCCTCCGCGGAGACATGAGCCTCGTCGGCCCGCGGCCGGAGCGGCCGGAGATCGCCGGCAGCCTGGCCGAGTCGATCCCGAATTACGACGACCGCCACCGGGTCAAGCCGGGCGTCACCGGCTTCGCGCAAGTCCTCCTACCGCCGGACACGGACCTCGACAGCGTCCGCCGGAAGGTGGCGACGGACCTGCGGTACGTGGCCGGGTTCGGCCCGTGGCTGGAGTTCCGCATCCTGGTCGGCACGGTGTTGCACCTGTTCAAAGTGCCCGGCACGCGGGTGGCCCGCGTCCTCGGCCTTCCGAACCCGGCGGGCGAAGGGGCCGCATGAGCTACGCCTCGCTCGCCCTGCTCACCGCCGTGCTGTTCCTCCGGCCGGAGGAACTGTTCCCCGAACTGGCGGGGACGCGGCTGTACCTCCTGTCCATCGCGGCGGGGCTAGTCCTCGCCGCGCCGGGCGTCCTCCGCCAACTCTCCCCCGCCGACCTCCGGTGGCAGCCGGTCACGCTCGGGGTCTTCGGCCTGCTCGCCACCGGCGTGCTTTCCCACCTAATGCGCGGCCGCACCGCGATGGCCGAAGAGTTCGCCGGCGAGTTCGGCAAGGTCGTCCTCTTCTACCTGCTGCTGGTCGCCGTACTGGACACCCGGCGGAAGCTGGACGCCTACCTCGGGTGGCTGGTCGCCCTCGTTCTCGGCGTGTCCGCGCTCGCGCTGATGCAGCACCACGGGTACATCGACTGGGAGGCCCTCGCCCCGGTCGAGCAGGCGGACGTGAACGACGACGGCGAGGTCATCAGCTACCCGCGGCTGCGGGGGACCGGCATCTTCAACGACCCGAACGACCTCTGCCTCGCCCTCGGCATCGGGATCGTGTGCGCCCTGTACCGCGGGTTCGAGACGCCGAACCTGTTGGCCCGGCTGTGCTGGCTCGCGCCGATCGGCGCGTTCTTGTACGCTTTCACGTTGACGAAGTCCCGCGGCGGGATGCTCGGCCTCGGGGCGGCCGCCGTCGCGTTCGTCGTGATGCGGTACGGCACGAAGAAGGGGCTGCTATTGCTGCTCGTGCTTCTTCCGGCGGCGGCGGCCGTGTTCGCCGGGCGGCAGACGAACATCACCCTCGGCGAGGGGACCGGCCAGGAGCGCATCCGCCTCTGGTCCGACGGGCTGGAACTGCTGTTCAACATGAACCCCGTCACCGGCATCGGCCCCGGCGAGTACGCCGAGGAACTGCCGCAGGTGGCGCACAACTCGTTCGTCCACGCCTACGTGGAAACCGGCCTCGTCGGCGGGACCGTGTTCCTCGGCGTGTTCGCGGTCGCGGCGCTGGCCCTCCGCGACGCGGCCCGGCTAGAACCGGGGCTGCCGGCGTTCCTGTTCGCGATGGCCGTCGGCTACGTCGTGGGGATGCTGTCGCTGTCCCGGAACTACGTCGTGCCGACGGCCCTCGTCCTCGGCTTGGCCACGGCGTACCTGAACGTCGCCGAGGGGGATCCGCCGGATTGGTATCGCGTGGACGCCCGGCTGCTAAAGCGGCTGGCGATCCTCGGCGTGGCCGGGCTGATCGGCGTGAAGGTGTTCGTGACCCTGTTCGCTCGGTTCGGAGGAGAGTGACGTGCCCGCGACGACCGACCTGGAAGCCCCGCCGCAGCCGCCGCCGGCCGAGACGCCGGACGTTCCCCGGCGTCGAACGGCCATCACCCCACCCGGCCGGTGGGCGTGGATCGACGTGGCGGAGCTGTGGCGGTACCGCGAGCTGCTCTACTTCCTCGCGTGGCGGGACGTGAAGGTGCGGTACAAGCAGACGGCCCTCGGCGCGGCGTGGGCCGTGCTGCAGCCGGCGATGATGATGGCCGTGTTCACCGTGTTCTTCGGCCGGCTGGCCGGCGTGCCGACCGGGGACGCGATTCCGCAGCCGCTGTTCTTCCTGGCCGGCGTCGTGCCGTGGTTCTTCTTCTCGTCGGCCGTGTCGGCTGCCGCGGCGAGCGTCGTCGGGTCGGAGCGGCTGGTGACGAAGGTGTACTTCCCGCGGCTGGTCGTGCCGTTCGCGGCCATCGGCGCGGCGGCCGTGGACTTCGTCGTCGCGTCCGGGTTGCTGGCCGTGGTCGCCATCGGGTGCGCCGTTGCCGGCTACCCGGTCGCGCCGGGATGGCAGATCGTGCTGGTGCCGGTGGTGGCGGCGTTCCTCGGCCTGACGGCCGCGGGCGTTGGGACGTGGCTGGCGGCGTTGAACGTCGAGTACCGGGACGTGCGGTACGTCGTGCCGTTCTTCATCCAACTCGGCATGTTCGCGACGCCGACGATCTACATGCGGCCGACCGGCAACGAGGGCGGGTTTGTGCAACTGCTCCTCGCCGTGAACCCGTTAACGAGCCTGATCGAGGCGTTCCGGGCCGGCGTCGTCGGCGGCCCCGTGCCGTGGGCCGGCCTGGGCGTGGCGGCGGCGGCGGCGGTCGTTATGTTCCTGGCCGCGTGCCTGTACTTCCGACGGGCGGAAGACCGGTTCGCGGACGTGATTTGAGGGCCGACATGTACCCGGCGGTTCGCGTGGACGAGGTGACGAAGCGGTACCAACTCGCCGGCAACGGCGGCGAGCGGGGCTACCGCACGCTCCGCGACTCGATCATGTCCCGCTTCCGCGGCGAGGGTCGGGCGGCGGCCGAGGACTTCTGGGCCCTCAAGGGCGTGTCGTTCGAGATCGGCCGCGGCGAGGTCGTCGGCATCGTCGGCCGCAACGGCGCGGGCAAGAGCACGCTGTTGAAAATCCTCTCCCGCATCGTCCGGCCGACCGGCGGGCGGGCGGAACTCGACGGCCGCGTCAGCTCGCTGCTTGAGGTCGGCACCGGGTTCCACCCGGAGCTGTCCGGCCGCGAGAACGTGTACCTGAACGGCTCCATCCTCGGCATGTCCCGCCGGGAGATCGACCGCAAGTTCGACGAGATCGTCGCGTTCGCCGAGGTCGAGAAGTTCCTGGACACGCCGGTGAAGCGGTACAGTAGCGGCATGTACGTGCGGCTGGCGTTCGCGGTGGCGGCGCACATGCAGCCGGAAATCCTGATCGTGGACGAGGTGCTGGCCGTCGGCGACGCCGAGTTCCAGAAGAAGTGCATCGCGAAGATGAAGGCGGCCGGCCGTAGCGGGATGACGGTGCTCGTGGTCAGCCACAACCTCGCGGTCGTCGAGAACCTGTGCGACCGCGCCATCCTCTTGGAGCGGGGCAAGGTGGTCGGCGACGGCGACGTGCGGACGCAGATCCGCCGGTACCTGAGCACGACCGCTCCGGACGACGCGTCCGAGTTCGACCTCCGCGGCAACGACCGCCGGCACACGGCCGCGGCGGCCGTGCTGACGAAGCTGGCCGTCCGATGCGACGGCCGACCGACGACGACGCTGCCGATGGGCGGGCGGTTGACGCTCGACGTGAGCTACGCTTTGCCGGAACCGGCCGAGGACTTGAAGATCGGAATCGTGATCGAGGACGGTTTCGGGTGCAAGGTGGTCGCGTTCTCGCCGACGTTCCAGGCCCCGGACCTGCTGAACCCGGCCCCGGCCGCGGGCACGGTCCGGCTCGACGTGCCGTGGGTGAACCTGGCCGAGGGCGAGTACTGGGTCAACGTCCACGCGACAGCCGACGGCCGCGGTGACGGCATCGAGCACGCCTGTCGGCTGGTGGTGACGCCGGCCGACGTGTTCAAAACGGGCAAGACGCTCGACGGGCGGGTCGCGGCGACGTACCTGCCGGGGGCGTGGTCGGTCGTCGATCAAGAACAAGGGGTCCAACGATGAGGGGCTGGCGAAAGACGGCCGTGACTGCGGCCAACCGAATCCTTCAACCGACCCGGCTGCGGCTGACGCACGAGGCGGTCCTCGAAGCCTGCTCCGGCGGGGTCGGCAAGCCGGCGGAAACGTTCCGGTTCGCCGGCCGCGACTACCCGTACTTCATCCATCACCACAACTGCGGGTTCCCCGGCGCGTTCGCCACCGAGCGGACGGTGGAGCTGGCCCTCGCGGACGCGTGGCTCCGCCGCGCCCCCAAGGGGAAGGTAATCGAGGTCGGGGCCGTCACCCCGTACTACTGGCCGGGGCGGGTGGCACGGGTCGTCGATCCGGCCGACGAGCACGAGCAGGTCACCGACCGGTGCGTGATGGGGGACGTGGACCTGACCGGGGCGTGGGTGCTGTGCGTGTCCACCCTGGAGCACTTCGGCCACGGCGACTACGGGCTGCCGAAAGACCCGGCCGTGTTCCGGGCCGCCGTCGAGCAGTTCGCCAAGCAACCGGCGGCGTTCCTCATCACGATCCCCATCGGGTTGAACCCGGTCGCGGACGAATGGGTGTTCGGGACCGCCCGTCCGGCGGGGGCGGCCGTGCGGTTCCTCGTCCGCGACGTGATCCGGCTCGGCTGGCGGGAGGTAACGGCGGCGGAGGCGAAGGCCCCCTACGGGCCGGTGGCCAACGCGGTGGCGGTGATCGAAAGGGGCGGCGAGTTGATTCAATCCGGGTCGTGACCCTGGAGGGGGAATGCGGATCGGCATCGACGTACAGAAGGCGCTCGACTCGGACTTCCCGACCGGGCTGTACTTCTTCCTGCAACGGCTGACGCGGGCGGTGACGGCGGCCGGGCATCGGCCGCACCCGCTGGCCCTGCCGCGGCCCGGCCGCACGTACCCGCCCGACCAGTTGGCCGCCCTCGGCCGGGCGTTCGGCACGCCGCCGGTGAAGCTCGTCCGCCGCCCGCGGCGGTGCTACCGGCTGTGGCTGCGGTACGGCCGGCTCGGCCGGCTGGACGCCGTGTGGCACCTGATGAACTCGCTCGTCCCGCACAGCCCGGCGACCGCGAACGTGTACACCGTGCCGGACGTGATCCCACTGGCGGTGGACTACGGCGAGCCGGGCTACACCGACTGGTGCCGCGAGTATTACGAAACGGCGGTGCGGGCCGGGGACGCGATCGTCGTCTGGAGTGAGCACACGAAGCAAGACGTGCGGGCCCGTGTCGGCGGTCGGCCGGAGCGAATCCATGTGGTGCCGCTGGCGGCCGGCCCGGAGTTCACGCCCCGGCCCGCGGCCGCCGTCGCCCCCGTCCTCGCGCGGTACGGGCTGACGGGGGTGCCGTTCGTCCTGTCGGTCGGCACGCTCGAAACGCGGAAGGACTACCCGACGCTGATCCGGGCCTTCGCCCGGCTCTTGGCGAAGGACCCGGCCCTGCCGAACCGACTGGTACTGGTCGGCGGCAAGTGGGCGAGTGGCGAGCCGGTCCTTGACCTGATTCGCACGTCCGGCGTGGCCGATCGGGTGTCGTACCTCGGCTACGCCGACGGACTGCCTGAGTTGTACGCGGCCGCGGCCGCGTTCGTGTTCCCGTCCCGGTACGAGGGATTCGGCCTGCCGCCGCTCGAAGCGATGGCGTGCGGCGCGCCCACCCTCGCGGCCGACGCGACCTCGCTGCCCGAAGTCGTCGGGGACGCCGGGCTGCTGTTCCCGCCCGGCGATGACGCGACCCTCGCGACGCAACTCGAGCGGGTGCTGACCGACCGGCCGTACCGGGACGACCTCGCCCGTCGCGCCCTCGCGCGAGCGGCCGGGTTCACCTGGGACCGGACGGCTGCCGGCTACCTCGCGGCGACGCGGGCCGCGATCCGCGCGAAGGGGTCGGCCCCGGAAGGGGCGGTGCGGGCATGAGGCTGGGCATCGACGTTCACCACTTCACGCACGACGAGCAGCGGGCCGGCCTGTTCTACCACGCGGTCGGGTTGCTCCGCGGGTTAACGGCACTGAAGGCCGATGTCGTGCTGTTCGTGGCCGGCGGGCGGGCGGCCCGCGCCGCGGCCGAGCGGGTCGCGGCCGACCACGGCATCGCGTTCCCGGTGCGGGGGTTCGACCGGCCCCGCGGCCGCCTGTACGCCGTGCGGGCTTGGGCCGCCGCCGTGCGGTCCGGGGTGAACCGGGTGGACGCCCTGCTGACGTTCACCTGCCCGTGGTATCGCGCGTCCCGCCGCCGGGTGAATGCGTATCTGATCCCGGACCTGACCGTCCTCCGCACGCCGGAGCACCACACGGCCGCGAACCGCGAGCACTGGGCCGAGGTGTTCGCCGCCGCCCGCCGGCACGCGGACGTGGCATTCACGTACTCGGAACACACGCGCCAGGAAGCGGTCGCCGAACTCGGCCTCCGGCCGGACGTGGTGCAAGCAGTCCCGCTCGCGGCGGCGGATTGCTACCGCCGGCTGCCGGAGGCGGATGTTCGGGAGAAGCTCGCGCCGCACGGCCTGGAGTACGGGCGGTACGTGCTGACCGTCGGCACGCTGGAGCCGCGAAAGAACCACGCGGCGCTGTTCCGCGGGTACGCCCAGTACCTGAACCGCCCCGGCGTGCCGCAACTCCAGCTGGCCGTCGCCGGGCCGACCGGGTGGATGAGCGAAGGCATCGTCGCCCTGCCGGGCGAACTCGGTATCGCCGACCGGGTGAAGTTCCTCGGCCGCGTCCCGGACCTGGCGGCGCTCTACAACGGGGCGGCGGCGTTCGTCTACCCGTCGCTGTACGAAGGGTTCGGGCTGCCGCCGCTGGAAGCGATGGCGTGCGGCGCGCCGACGATCGCCGCGGACGCGACCTCCCTACCCGAAGTCGTTGGCGACGCCGGGCTACTCGTTCGCCCGGACCGGCCGACGGAGATCGCGGACGCGCTCGAGCGGGTGTTAACGAATCCGACGCTTCAAGCCGACCTGTCGGCCCGCGGGCTGAGGCGGGCGGCCGAGTTTTCCTGGACGCACACGGCCGAGTTGTACCTCGCGGCGATCCGCGCGGCAGTGAAGCGGAAGCAATCCGAACTGGTGGGGGCCTAGTCGATGCGCGTGGCGGTGGACTTTACCGGGGCGGCGAACCCCCGCGGCGGGACGTGGCGGTACGGGGTCGAGCTGGCCCGCGGCCTCGCCGAGTCGCTACCGAAGGGGGCCGTCCGCGTCCCGGTGTTCGAGCCGCTGGCGGAGGAGTTGCTGGACGAAGTCCGGGCGACCGGCGCGCGGGTTCGGACCGGGCCGCTCACGTCGCGGGTGGACGTGCTGGACGGGATGAGCCGCCGCCGCGGGCGGTACGTGCCGTGGGACAAGCTCGTGCCGCTGGTGTACCGGCCGTGGGTCCGCCGCGGGCTGATGAGCCGGGCCGTCGCCGGGTGCGACGTGTACCACGCCGTCACCGTGTCCCGCAGCCGGCCACGCTGCCGCGCGACGGTGGGTTCCATCATCGATATGATCCCGGCCCTCTATCCCGGCTCGTGCTTGATGAGTACGGAGACGCACGCGGCCCTCGTCGAGGGGCACCGAAAGTACGCGGACCTGATCGCCGTTCCGTGCCGGGCCGTCCGCGACGACATCCTTCGCCTGACGAACGTGCCGGCGGAAAAGCTCCGGGTCACGTACTACGGCATCGACCACGCCATGTTCCACCCGGACGTGCCGCTGCCGCAGGAGTTGCTCGCGACCCACGGGCTGACGGCCGGGCGGTACTTCCTGTTCGTCGGGTCGCTGGAGCGGCGGAAGAACGTGGACCGAATGGTGAAGGCGTACCTCGCGGCCGTGCCGCCGGACGCCGACTGCCCGCTCGTGCTGGCCGGGGCGAAGGGGCACGACCACCCGGCGCTGAAGGACGTGCTGGCCGCCGGCGACGGGCGGGTGCGGCCGATCGGGTACGTGCCGGACGGCGCGCTGCCGGGGCTGTACGCCGCGGCGCGGGGGCTGGTACACGTCGCGCTGACGGAAGGGTTCGGGTTCACGCCGTTGGAATCGATGGCGTGCGGCACGCCGGCGGTGGTGGCGAACGTCGGCGCGTCCGGCGAACTGGTCGGCGACGCGGGGCTAGCCGTGGACCCGTTCTCTGAAGACGAGATCGCGCGGGCAGTTCACACGCTCCGAACCGACGACGCGGCTCGCGCGAAGCTGGCGGACGCCGGGCGGCAGCGGGCGGCGGCGTTCACCTGGGCGGCGACGGCGAAGGCGACGCTGGCCGTCTACCGCGAGGCGTTGGATGTCGCGAAGGCGCGGGGCGAGCCGGTAGTGGTGGCGTGATGCGTCTGCGGTTGTGGAACCCTGAGCGGAAGCGACGGGGTGAGTGACTAACACCCCGTCGCTTCCGCTCAGGGTTCCACGGAAAGCAGGGTCCTTGCGTGAGGTTGAGTTGATGCGGATCGGGTTCTTCACCCCGACGTACCCCGGCGTCAGCGGGGACGGCGGGATCGGGACGTACACCCGCGACCTGGCCCACGGGCTGAGCCGCTTGGGGGTTCGCGTCCATGTCGTCACGCCCGCCGACGGCGACGCCGCGACCGACGGCCCGGTGACGGTCCACACCTGCCGCGCGAACCACCTGCCGCTGGTGGACCGGTTCTTCCCCGGCGCGGGGGCGTGCTGGCGGGTCGGCCGCGCGGTGCGGCATGTGGCGAAGCGGGAGAAGCTCGACCTCGTCGAATTCCCGAACTGGGACGGCCTCGGCCTCGTCTATCAGGCGGTCGGCCCGACCGCGACCGTGGTGCGGCTGCACACGTCCGCGAAAGAGACGCAGCTGATCGACGGCCTGCCGGACACCCGCCGGTTGCGGTGGGACGTGTGGCGAGAACGTCGGCAGGCCCGCCGCGCGGCCGCGCTCGTCACGCACAGCGCCGCCCACCGCCGCGCGATGGCGGAAGAGGTCGGCGTGCCGGAAGACCGCATCGCGGTCGTGCCGCACGGCGTGCCGGTCTTCCGCGAGTGGGTCCGCCCGCCGCGGCCGCCCGGCCCGCCGACGGTCGTGTTCCTCGGTCGGATGGAACGCCGCAAGGGGACGCCCGAACTGTTGCAGGCGGTCCGGCAGGTGTTGGCGAAAGTTCCCGACGCGCGGTTCGTGTTCATCGGCTCCGACCGCCCGCACTGCCCCGGCAACCGGACGCACGCGGACTACTTGAAGCAAGAGTTCCCGGCCGCGGTCCAAGAGCGCGTCACACTCTCCGGCCGGTTGCCGCAGCCGGACGTGGACCGCTGGCTGCAGTCGGCCGACGTGTTCGTCGCGCCGTCGCTGTACGAGTCGTTCGGCCTCGTCTTCCCGGAAGCGATGCGGTGGGGCACGCCGGTCGTCGGCACGACGGCGGGTGGCATCCCCGAAGTGGTGAAGCACGACGAGACCGGCCTGCTCGTCCCGCCCGCCGACGCGACGCAGCTGTCCGCAGCGCTGGTCCGGTTGCTTACGAACGAAAGCCTGCGAATGAAACTCGGCGCGGCGGGCCGCGCCGACGTTGAGGCGCGGTTCAGTTCCGACCGAATGGCCGCGGACGCGGCGGCCTTCTACGAACAGGTCGTCCGCCGAACCGCGGGGAGGGCGTCATGACCGGGCCGACCGTCAGCGTAGTGATCCCGACGTACAACTACGCCCGGTACGTCGGCGACGCGATCGACAGCGCGCTCGCACAGACCGCGCCGCCACTCGAAGTCGTCGTCATCGACGACGGCAGCACGGACGACACGCCGGCCGTCCTCGCGAAGTACGGCGACCGCATTCGCGCGATTCGCAAAGAGAATCAAGGGCTGTCCGCCGCCCGCAACACCGGCATCCGCGAGGCTCGCGGCGAGTGGGTCGCGTTCCTCGACTCGGACGACGCCTTCCACCCCCGCAAACTCGAACTACAACTCGCCGCGCTCGCGGCGGACCCGAAGTTGAAACTGGCGGCCACCGCCGCGTTCTCGGACGAGCCGGTGGCGTGGGCCGACATCCCGGCCGCACCGCCGGTCGTGCCGGTGACGGCCGGGGCCGTCGCCGTGCGGACGTTCTTCGCCCCCAGTAGCGTTCTCGTCCGCCGCGATTGTTTCGACGCGGTCGGCGACTTCGACACGGCGCTGCGGTCGGTGGAAGACCGCGACATGTGGGTGCGGGTGTGCGCCAAGTTCCCGGCCGCGGTCGTGGCCGCGCCGCTGACGTGGATTCGGCAGACGCCGGGGAGTATGTCCCGCCACCCGGAGCGGATGGAACACTTCGACCGCGTCGTGATCGACCGGTCGTTCGCGCTCCCGGAGCTGCGGGGCCGGTGGAAACTCCGGCGGAAGGCGAGGGCGCACATGCTGCTGTCGTCGGCGTACACGTACCTGACGGCCGGCCGGCCGGCGGCGGCGGCGGTCCGGGCGGCGAAGGCGCTGGCCGTGTGGCCGGTCCCGCTCCCGCGGGACGAGGTAAAGTTGCCCTGCGTCCGCGGTCGGCTGCTGGCCCGGTCGTTGGTGCGGATGATGACCCGCCGGGGGGCAGCGCCATGAGCTGGACGGCCGCGATTCGCCGGGGGCAGGGGCCGGTCTGGGGGCCGATGAAACGGACGGCGAAGGCCGTGCTGTCCTTCCACCTGCCGGTGAATGCGATCACCCGCCCGGTCGCGCGGTTCCTCTACCGCGTCCACGTCGCCGTTCGCGAGGGGCTGATTTGGGCGAAGCGGTTTTTCTGGTTCGAGCCGCTTTTCCGTGGGCAGTGCGAATCCGTCGGGGCCGGGTTCTGGATGGAGGACCTGCCGTACATCCAGGGCCAGGGCCGGATCGTGATCGGGGACAACGTGCGGCTGTCCGGGAAGCCGAGCATCGCGTTCGGCCGGGCCGGGGCCGCGCCGCCGGAACTCGTCATCGGCGACGGCACGTTCGTCGGCCACGGGTGCGGGTTCTTCGTCGCGCGTTCGGTCCGTATCGGCCGGCACTGCTTGCTCGCGGGCGGTGCCCTGATCTATGACCTGGACGGCCATCCGCTGGACGCCGCCGACCGCCGGGCCGCGCTGCCGACGCCGCCGGAGCAGGTCGCCCCCGTCGCCCTCGGGGACGACGTGTGGGTCGGGGCCGGGGCGGTCATCCTCAAGGGCGTGACCGTCGGCGACCGGGCGATCATCGCGGCCCGGTCGGTCGTCACCCGCGACGTGCCGCCGGACTGCGTCGTTGCCGGGAACCCCGCCCGCGTCGTAAAAACACTCGCCGGTTCGCCCCTTCCGAATTGACATCGTCGCTCGACACAAAGGACTCATTCATGGACGCGAACCCGCGATTCGTCCCGACCGTGACCGCCCTCGAAGACCGGCTGGCCCCCGCCGCCGGCGACCTGGACGCCACCTTCGCCGCCGGCGGGCGGGTGATCCTCACGACCGCCGGGGAGGCGGTCTTCAACGACGTGACGGTCGTGGCCGGAGACAAGATCGTTGCCGTCGGCACGGTGACGAACCCCGGCACGGACATCCTCGTCGCCCGGTTCAACGCGAACGGGACGCCGGACCGGACGTTCGACGGCGACGGGATCAAGACAATCGATGTCAACGGCGGGGCCGACGCCGGGAACGCGGTCACGGTGCTAGCCGACGGCACGATCCTCGTCGCCGGGCGGACGACGGACGCGAACGGCAAGGCGGACGCCGCCCTCGTCCGCGTCTCGGCCGACGGCGCGACGGCGACGGTCCGCACCCGCGACCTCGGCGGGGCCGGCGGGAACAACGAGGCGAACACCATCGGCGTGAACCCGTCCACCGGCGACATCTACCTGGCCGGCGGGGTGACCGGGCAGACGTTCGCCGTTTACCGGTACGACGCGGCCCTGAACTTCGTCGGCGAGGTCGCCCCGGCCCTCGGCGCGGCCTACGCGCTCGCGGTGAACGCGGCCGGCCAGCTGTTCGTCGCCGGGCCGGGCGGCGGCAGCACGTTCGTCGTGGCCCGGCTCAACCCCGACCTCGGCGGCGTGGTGGCGAAGTCTTTCGACTGGACGCCGACCGTCCCCGGCCCGCTGCTCGGGGCCATCGCCAACCGGGTGGCCGTGAACCCGACGACCGGGTCCGTCGTGGTCGGCGGGTCGATCCTGACGACGACGACCGACGCCAAGATCGGCGTGCTGCGGTTGGACGCCAACCTGAACGAGCAGGCCCGCACGGCCGTGCGGCTCGGGGCCGGCACGCCCTACGACCGGATCACGCTCGACCCGCAGGGCCGCGTCGTCCTCGTCGGTACGACGAGCACCGGCGGGACGGTGAGCAGCACCGGGTCCGTCGTCGCCACGCGGCTGGCCGCCGACACGCTCGCCCCGGACCCGGCGTTCAACGGGGGGGCGGTCCGCACCTACGATTTCGGCGGCACCGACCTCACCGGCGCGGTGGCGACGAACGACCGCGGGGAGATCGTGATCGTCGGCACGAACAACCCGAACCGGTCGATCGCCGTCGCGGGTAACAAGCCGGAGGTCATCAAGTTGCTCGGCGACCTCCCACTCGGCGGGGGCGGCGGCAGTTCTGGCGGGGGGGGTGACGGTGGCGGTGGCGGCGGTGGCGGCGGAGGGGGTGGTGGAAGCGGCGGCGACGGCAACGGGTCGGGGCCGAACATCGGTCCGGCCGTCGTCGGCGGGCAGGGCGGGCTGGTCCGGTTGCTAAACCCCGTGTCCGGCTCGTACACGCTCGGCAACACGCTCATGCCGATCCCCGGCTTCACCGGCGACGTGCGGCCCGCCGGCGCGGACGTGACCGGCGACGGCGTGGCGGACATCATCGCCGGGGCCGGGCCGGGGAGCGAACCCCGCGTCCTCGTCATCGACGGCGTCAGCGGCGCGACCGTCTTCAACCTGCTCGCGTTCGAGAAAACGTTCACCGGCGGCGTGTTCGTCGCCGGGGCCGACCTGAACGGCGACGGCAAGTCCGAGGTCATCGTCACCCCGGACCGCGGCGGCGGCCCGGTCGTGGCCGTGTTCAACAGCGCCGGCGGGCAGGTGAACCGGTTCTTCGGCATCGAGGACCCGAACTTCCGCGGCGGCGCACGCGCCGCGGCCGGGGACGTGGACGGCGACGGCACGCCCGACCTGGTCGTGTCCGCCGGGTTCCGCGGCGGCCCGCGGATCGCCGTCTACGACGGCCAGCCGATCGGCGTCGGCCAGGGCGTGGTTCGACTCGTCCCGGACTTCTTCGCGTTCGAGGCCACGCTCCGCAACGGCGCGTTCGTGGCCGTCGGCGACGTGGACGGGGACGGCAAGGCCGACCTTGCGTTCGGCGGCGGGCCGAGCGGCGGGCCGCGCATCCGGATCGTCAGCGCCGCCCGGCTGATGGCCGTCCGCCCGGCGTCGCTGGACGACGCGGCCGCGGCCGGCGTCGGGCTGGCGAACTTCTTCGCCGGCAACCCGGCCCTTCGCGGCGGCGTCCGCCCCGCCCTCCGCGACGTGGACGGCGACGGCCGGGCCGACCTCCTCGCCGGCAGCGGCGAGCGGGAACCGTCCCGCGTCCGCGTCTACCGCGCGCCGACGCTCCTGGCGAACGGGGCCGCCGACCAGGAACTCGACCCGTTCGGGGTCTCAACCCTCACCGCCGGGGTCTTCGTCGGGTGATTTCATGCCCCGGCGAGTTTTCATGGTGTTGCCTTGTAAACAGGGTTTACAAGGCTGAGAAATGGCGTGAATCGGGCACACCGGTTGCCACTCCCAAATCGTTGAAGATGTGGGGGTAACGGGGGACATCCTCATGGCAACCTTGATGCTCGCCGGGGAAACACACCACAACCGGTTCTGGCCGCTGGCACGCGCCGCGGTCGCTCGCGTGACCGACACGGTGTGCCTGGTGTCGGCGCTGGCCGTGTGGCTGGTGTTGTACCGGTGGAACCCGGACCCGCCGTGAGCGGCGATTTGCTCACCCCCGCGCGTCGTCCCTCTCGCCCCTTTCTTTCCGAACGTAGAACTCATCCGCGACCGCATTCCTGCGATTCGTGTCGTCCAGTTGTCGGCAAGAAATTTCATTCATCGTTCCGCGATCCAGCCGCGGAGGGTCGTCCCGGACGAGTAGAGCCGCTGCCCGTCCGCGGACCAGACGAGGCCGACGAGGTCGGAGTTGCCGCCGTCGAGGGTGAGCAGCTCCTTGCCGGAATCGGTGTCCCACAACCGGATCATGCCGTCCACCCCGGCCGTCGCTAGCCGGGAGGCCGACGGGTGGAACGCGACCGCGTTCGTCAGGCTCGGGTTGCCGATGAACGCCTTCGCCACCTCCCCGGTGCGAACGTCCAAGAGGCTCAGCGTCCGATTCCGTCCGGCCACGGCAATCGTGTACCCGTTCGGGCTGAAGTCGAGCGCCAGGGTCACCTGATCGGTGGGGATGGTCTTTTCGAGAACCCGGTTGGCCACGTCCCAAACCTCGATTCGGTCCGTCCCGCTCACGGCCAGCCGGTCGCCGGTCGGTGCCCAGGACAGCGTGTAGATCGGGCCTTCCAGTTTGGTCAACGGCTCGCTCGCCGCCCAGGATAGCGTGTTCCAAACGCGGACGTTCCCCTGCAAATCCCCGAGGGCCAGGAACATCCCCGTCGGGCTGAACCGGATGCGGGTGATGGACGTTCGGGTCGCGAGCGTCTTCAACTCGGCCCCGGTCTTGGCGTCGCGGATGACGACATCGCCGGACCCGCGGCCGGCCGCCAGCCACCGGCCGCCGTGGTCGATCGCGGCCTCGCCCCGTCCGGGGACGCGGGCCGTTTCCGTCGCGGTGGTCGGGTCGTAGACGCGGACCTCGTCCTCGCCGTAGCTGCTGAACGGCCGCGGGGCGACGACCAACTGCTTGCCGTCGCCGGTGATCGTCAGGCTGCCGGCCCGGTCGCCGAGGTCGGCCACCTTCGCGAACTCCGTGGACTGCTTCACGTCCCAGATGCGGAGGGTGTTGTCGGCCCCCCCGGTGGCGAAGCGGCTCCCGTCCCGGCTGACCGCGACCGAGTAGATCGCGCCGCCGTGCCCGCGGTAGGCCCGCAGCGTGTGCCCCGTGCCGACGTGCCGGACCAGCAACTCGCCGGTCGGCGTGTTCATCAAAACGGCCGCGGAATCGGGACCGGTCGCGAGGCACGGGCGGCCGGTCAGGTTCTCGGCCGTCCGAACCGCCAGGCCGGTTTCAACGTCCGTGAACTGGACCAACGTCGGCATCGCCTCGATCAGCGTCTTGCCGTCGGCCGTGAGGGCGAGGGCCTGCACGACCGCGGGCCGCTCCAGCGGTTTGCCGACGGGCGTTCGCGTGGCGAGGTCCCAGCGGCGGACCACCCGATCCTGGCCGGACGTGAACATCAGCTTACTATCTAGGCTGAAGACGCCGGTGACGACCGCTTGCGCGTGTCCGATTAACGGGCCGAGTGGTTGCCACGTCCCGACCTGCCAGAGTTTTAGATGAACCCCATCCGCGGTCGCCAGCGTACTCCCGTCGGGGCTGAAGCCCACCCAGCTGGTGGCGGGGGTTTTGAACAGAGCCGTCTTCGCGTCCGCGTCCCAAACGCTCAGTTCCTTGTCCTTGTCCACCACGGCCAACCAGTTCTTTGTCGGGTGGGCCGAGAGCATCGACCCGCGAACGTCCAGGTACGTCGGCCGCTCGTCGTTCGCCCAGACGCGGACCTCGCCGGCCCCGTCCGCGGTGACGACGCGGCCGTCCGCCAGGAACGCCGTCGCGACGACGCCGTTCGCGTGGCCGCGGCGGACCACGGCGGTCGCCCGGCGGAGGCCGTCGAGGTAGTACCACTCCCAATCCCGGCGGGTCGGCGGGCACTCGTCGAGCGTGTGCCACGCCTGCTCGAGGTGGTTCATCTGGTACAGCCGCGCGGCCGACGCGACCCGTTCCAGGTAGAGGGCCTTCTGCTCGCGGTCGAGGAGCGTCGCCGTCTCGTTCTTCTGTTCGCGGATTCGGAAGTAACTCACCGCGAGCGTCGCGACCATGCCGAGGAGGGAGAGCACGGTGAGCGCCGTCAGTCCGGTGATGATCGGGTGGCGGCGGACGGTCCGCCACGCCTGCTCCCACACGGACGGGCGGCGGGCGGAGATCGACCGGCCTTGCCGCAGCCGGGCGAGGTCGTCCGCCAGCGCGCCCGCGCTCGCGTACCGGTGCATCGGGTCCTTTTCGAGGCACTTCAAGCAGATCGTTTCGAGGTCCCGCGAGATGGCCGGGTTCATCGACGACGGCTTGCTCGGGTACTGGACGCACAACTGCTCGAGGATGGCGATGGGCGACGGGCCTTCGATCGGCGGGCGGCCGGTGAGCAGGTGGTAGAGGATCGCGCCGAGGCCGTACACGTCGGCGGCCGTCGTCACCCGGCCGGGGTCGCGGGCCTGCTCCGGGGCCATGAACGCCGGCGTGCCGACGATCGTTTCCGTCAGCGGCTTCGGGTCGTTCGGGTCGTACCACCCGGCGAGGCCGAAGTCGGCGACGGCCGGCTCGCCCGTCTCGTCGAGCAGGATGTTCGACGGCTTGAGGTCGCGGTGCAGCACGCCCCGCTGGTGCGCGTGGTGGACGGCCCGCGCGATCGTCTCGACGGTCCGGACGTGCTTCTCCGGCGGCGTCTTCGCCCCCGCGTCGGCGTCGAGGCTGCCGCCGGGGTAGAGCTTCATCACGAAGTACGGCACGAGTTGCCCGGCGTTCGACCACTCGCCGACCTCGTAGATCGGCACAATGTTCGGGTGGTCGAGCCGGGCCATCGCCTCGGCCTCGCGGCGGAACCGCGCCCGCGTTCGCTCGCTGACGACGCCGGCCACGGTCTTCACGGCCACGGCCCGGCCGAGCGGCGACTGCTCCGCCCGGTAGACGACGCCCATCCCGCCGTGCCCCAGTTCGGCCGTGATCTCGTACCCCGCGATGGCCGGCCGGGCGGTCGGCGTAGGAGAATCTTGTCGGGGGACGTGCGCGGCCGTCCGCTGGTTCTCGGTCTTCACGTCGAAGAGGGTCGCCAGCCGGCCCTTCAACTCCGGGAAGCGGGCGACGAATTCGTCTTCCCTTAACGGCGACGCGGTCCCCGCCCGGTGCGACCGCTCGCTCGCGATCAGGTCGAGGAGCCGCTCGCCCGTTGCGAGTTGCGGGTAGCGGGCCGTGTAGTCCTCCACCCGCGGCCGCTCGCCGGCGCGGAAGCGGAACTCCAGGTCGATCTGCACCAACTCGGCGAGCAGCGGGTCGGCGTCGCGGGTGTTCGTCGGGATGAACGAGAAGGGGTCGGGCCGGCCGCCGCTCTTCCAGGCGTCCTCGAAGCAACGGATGACCGCCTCGTGCTCGGCCCAAATGCTCTCGTGGTCCGCGTCCGGCTTGCCCATTGGAAGGAAATCCCGTCATCGCCGCGTCGCGGCGGTGGTGGGCGAAAGGGTAAGTTTAGACCTCCGCCTGCATCCGTTCTAACCGTTTCCGCGTCCGCTCCCGCAGCCGCCGGACCGACCGCTCGGCACGGCCCGTCTGTTCGCTAATCTCGGCCGCCGTGTACCCCTGGAGGCTCAATTCCAGGATCGCCCGCTCGTCGGCGTCGTCGATGGATTGGAACAGCCCTTCGACCATCTCGGACAACTGCACGGCTTCTTCCGGCCGCGGGTCGCGGTCGAGGACCAACTCGTTCAACGGGGTGGCGAAGCTGTCGCCGTCGGTGACGATTTCCCGCCGCACGTCCCGCTTCTCGGCGCGGAAGAACGCGGCCCGGTCGGCGCACTTCCGCACGGTGATGAGCGTGAGCAGGCCCCAGAGGCCGTCCCACCCGCCGATCTCCAACTCGCCCCCCCGATGCCTTACGAAGAAGCTCTTGTAGGCGGATTGCACCAAATCCTCGGGATCGACCTTCTGTTGCAGCCGCGCGTCCAGGGACACCCGCGCCAGGCCGACGAGCCGGCGGGTGAACCGCTCCAACACCATCCGCGCGGCCGCGTCCTCGTCGCTCTTTAGCCGCGCCATCAGCTCAGCGAACGAGTCGTGAATCGACATTCCGCCGCCTCGGAAAAAGTTCTCCGAAAATCTTGGCCGGGTTTTGATCCGGCCCGGATTGACGGGTGAGCACCGAACGATCCGACGAACCCGATCATTGTACCCGAACGGCGTCCCGATCGACTGCTTTCCCACCGTCGCCCCAGACACCGGAGAAGACGAGAATGTTACGCGACATGTTCAAGGCCCTGCTTCGCGGCTCCCGCCGCCGGACCGGGCGGAAGACGCCGCAGCCGAGCCGGTTCGCGCCGAGCCTGACGCCGCTGGAGGGCCGCGAGGTTCCGGCCGTCATCGCCACATTTACCCCATTCGCCGGCGGCATCCTGTCCGTTTTCGGCGACAACCTGGACAACAACGTCACGGTCAGCCGCAACGCGGCCGGCAACCTACTGGTCAACGGCGGGGCCGTCCCGGTCCTCGGTGGCACGCCGACCGTGGCGAACACGGCGCAGATTCAGGTCTTCGGCCTCGGTGGGAACGACACGATCACGCTGAGTGAGACGAACGGCGCGCTGCCGCGGGCGAACCTGTTCGGCGGGACCGGCAACGACGTGTTGACCGGCGGCAGCGGGACCGACATGCTGTTCGGCCAGTCCGGAAACGACACGCTGCTGGGCAAGGGCGGGACCGACTTCCTGTTCGGCGGCACGGAGAACGACGTGCTGACCGGCGGCGACGCGGACGACCAGGTGTTCGGCGAGTCCGGCGACGACCGCATGGTCTGGAATCCGGGCGACGACACCGACCTGAACGAGGGCGGGGCCGGGAACGACACCGTCGAGGTGATCGGCGGCAACGGGACGGAGACGTTCACCGTGACGGCGAACGGAACCCGCGTCCGGTTCGACCGGCTCGACCCGGCCCCGTTCGCCATCGACATCGGCACGTCCGAGAACCTGGTCGTCAACATGAACGGCGGGGATGACAAGTTCTCCGCCACCGGCAACCTGGCCGCGCTCATCAAGATCACGGTGGACGGCGGGACCGGCAACGACACCATCCTCGGCAGCAACGGGATCGACCTCCTGCGGGGCGGCGACGGCAACGACTTCATCGACGGCCAGCAAGGGAACGACGTGGCGTTCATGGGGGCCGGCGACGACGTGTTCCAGTGGGATCCGGGCGACGGCAGCGACATCGTCGAGGGGCAGGACGGCCGGGACACGATGCTGTTCAACGGCAGCGCGGGGAACGAAATCTTCGCCGCGTCGGCCAACGGCGGCCGGGTGCTGTTCACCCGGAACCTCGGCAACATCGTCATGGACCTCGACGACGTGGAGGCCATCGACCTGAACACCCTCGCCGGGACCGACACGACGACCATCAATGACCTGAGCGGCACGGACCTGGTGGAGGTCAACGTCCTCCAGTCCGGCACGATCGGAGGCGAGGCCGGCGACGGCGCGGCCGACGTGGTGATCGTGAACGGCACGAACGGGAACGACATCATCGACGTGTTCGGGGCCGGTTCGTTGGCGGCCGTCGTCGGGCTGCACGCGGTCGTGTCGCTGGCCGGGACGGAAGGGGCGAACGATTCCCTCGTCATCAACGCCCTCGGCGGGAACGACGGGGTGACGGCGACGACCACGCCGGCCGGCGTCGTGAAGCTGACCCTCGACGGCGGGGCCGGGAACGACACCCTCCTCGGCAGCCAGGGGGCGGACGTGTTCCTCGGCGGCGATGGGAACGACTTCGTCTTCGGCGACAACGGCAACGACGTGGCCCTCCTCGGGGCGGGCGACGACGTGTTCCAGTGGGACCCGGGCGACGGCAACGACACCATCGAGGGCCAAGACGGCAAGGACCTCATGCTGTTCTTCGGCAGCAACGCCAGCGAGAACATCAACGTCTCGGCCAACGGCGGGCGGGTCATCTTCTTCCGCGACGTGGCGAACGTCACGATGGACCTGGACGACGTGGAGGCGATCGAGTTCCGGGCGCTCGGCGGGGCGGACAACGTCGTCGTCGGCGACCTGTCCGGCACGGACGCGAAGGACGTGAGCCTCGACCTCCGCGGGCCGAACGGGGGCGGGGACGGGGCCGCCGACACCGTGACCGTCAACGGCACGAACGGGGCCGACCAGTTCGGGGCGGCCGGCGACGCCGGCGGGGTCAGCGTCTTCGGCCTGTCGGCGAAGGTCAACGTCTTCTTCCAGGAGCAGGCGAACGACCGGCTGACGCTCAACGGCCTGGGCGGGGACGACGTGATTAACGCGCAGTCGCTGGAAGCGGACGGCATCCGGCTCACGATGAACGGCGGCCTGGGCAACGACGTGTTCATCGGCAGCGAGGGGGACGACCTCATCAACGGCGGTGACGGCAACGACGTGGCGCTGATGGGGGCCGGGGACGACGTGTTCGTGTGGAACCCCGGCGACGACAACGACACGCTCGAAGGGCAGGCCGGGTTCGACGAGATGGTGTTCAACGGCGCGAACGTGTCCGAGAACATCAACATCTCCGCCAACGGCGGGCGGGTCATCTTCTTCCGCGACATCGCCAACGTCGTGATGGACCTGAACGACACGGAAGCCATCACGTTCAACGCCCTGGGCGGGGCGGACAACATCGTCGTCAACGACCTGTCCGGTACGGACGTGACGGAGATCAACCTGAACCTCAGTGAGGGCGTTGCCGCGGCCGACACGGTGACCGTACGAGGTACGAACGGGGACGACGTGGCCCTCGTGGTCGGGGACGCGGCCGGGACGAGCGTGTTCGGCTTGGCGGCCCAGGTGAACATCACCGGGGCGCAAGCCGCGAACGACCGGCTGGCCGTGAACGCGCTGGCCGGGGACGACGTGGTCGAGGCGTCCGGCCTGGCCGCCGGCGCGATCCAGTTGACGGCCGACGGCGGCGACGGCAACGACGTGCTGGTCGGCGGCGAGGGCAACGACGTTCTGATCGGCGGGGCCGGCGACGACGTGCTCGTCGGCGGGTCGGGCCTGGACGTGCTCGACGGCGGCGACGGCGACGACGTTGAGATTCAAGGCTAACGGACAACCACCACCGCGGCGGACGCCGGTTGGCGTCCGCCGTTTCCTTTCCCATGAGGCTCTGAAACCGAGAACACCGATGCACCGATACCTGATCCCGGCCGCCGTCGCCGGCCTGCTGTTCGCGGCCTTCTTCGCGACGAAGCCGGCCCTCCATCCGACCGCCCTGGCCCGGCCGGCGGACCGCGTCCCGCGGTTCGACGGCTTGGGCCGGCACACCCGCCCGGTCTGTGAGAACAAGGAGGCGCAAGCCTACTTCGACCAGGGCCTCGCGTTCTTGTTCGCGTTCAACCACGACGAGGCGATCCGGGCGTTCGAGCAGGCCGCGGGCCTCGACCCGGAGTGCCCGATGGCGCACTGGGGTGTGGCGACCGCGAACGGGATGCACATTAATAAGACGGCCGTGGAGCCGGCCCGCGCGAGGGCGGCCCACGAGGCGATGAAGCGGGCCGAGCGGCACGTACTGAAGGCGAAGGAGGCGGACCTCCCGCTGATCGCCGCGGCCGCGGTGCGGTTCGCGGACCCCGCCCCGGCCGACCCGCGGAAGTTCGACGAAGCCTACGCGAAGGCGATGAAGGCCGCGTGGGAGAAGCACCCGACGGACGGGGACATTGGCGCGCTGTACGCCGAGTCGCTGATGAACCTCCGGCCGTGGGACCTGTGGACGGCCGACGGCAAGCCGCAGCCGGAGACGCCGGAGGTCGTGGCGACGCTCGAAGCGGTGATGAAGCTGAACCCGGCCCACCCGCTGGCGTGCCACCTGTACATCCACGCGGTCGAGGCGTCGCCGCACCCGGAGAAGGCGGACGCCGCCGCGGACCGGCTCCGCGACCTGCAGCCGGCGCTCGGGCACATGGTCCACATGCCGTCGCACATCGACGTCCGCCGCGGCCGGTGGCAGCACGCCGTCGAGGCGAACGAGAAGGCGATCCGGGCCGACGACGCCTACCGCGCGGTTTCGGAGAAGCAGGGGTTCTACCGGCTGTACATGGCCCACAACCACCACATGCTAGCGTTCGCCGCGATGATGCAGGGGGAGTCGAAGAAGGCGCTGGCGGCCGTCCGGACGATGATCGCGGGCGTGCCGAAGGAGTGGGTGGCGGTGAAGGAGAACGCGGCCATCGCCGACGGTTTCCTGGCCGCACCCTTGGAGGTGATGATGCGGTTCGGGATGTGGGACGAGATTCTGGAGGAACCGGAGGCGGCCGAACTGTTCCCCATCGCCCGCGCCTTGCGGCATCACGCCCGCGGCGTCGCGCTCGCGGCAAAGGGCGAGCCGAAGAAGGCGCGGGAGGAACTCGCCTCGTTCCGGGCGGCCGCGAAGGCGACGCCGAAGGAGGCGACGTTCGGGAACAACACGGCCGCGGACCTGTACGCCGTCGCCGACCCGATGCTCGAAGGCGAAATCCTGGCCCGCGAGGGGAAGGTGAAGGACGCTATCGAGCACCTCGGCAAGGCGGTCGCGGCGGAGGACAAGCTGCGGTACGCGGAGCCGCCGGACTGGTTCGTCCCGGTCCGCCACGCCCTCGGCGCGTTCCTGCTTAAGGACCGACAACTGGCGGACGCCGAGAAGGTGTACCGCGAGGACTTGCGGCGGTGGGCGGACAACGGCTGGTCGCTGCACGGCCTGGGGACGGCGCTCGAAGCCCAGGGCAAGAAGGCGGAGGCCCAGGAGGCGCGTGAGCGGTTCGCGAAGGTCTTCCAGCGGGCGGACGTGACCATCCCGGCGTCGTGCTTCTGTGCGACCGACTGAGTGTCCAACCCACGCGGCCCGCCAATGTTTCCGGGCCGCGTTCTCGTTACAGGAACAGTTCTCGGATCGGCTCGCCGGTTTCGACGAGCGCCGTCGGCCGGGCGAGCGTGTCGTTGAAGTGGACCTTCCGCGCGTCGATCCCGAGATGGCGGAAGATCGTCGCCGTCACGTCCTGCGGCGTCACCGGCCGGTCGGCCACGTACTCGCCCTTCGCCGTGCTGCGGCCGATCACCTGGCCCATTCGCATCGACCCGCAGCCGAAGAGCACGCTGAACGTGTTGCCCCAGTGGTCGCGGCCGCCCTCGGCGTTCATCCGCGGCGTCCGGCCGAACTCGCCCATCGCCACGACGAGCGTGCGGTCGTACAGCCCGCGGTCGATCAGGTCGGCGACGAGAGCCGCCAGAGCCTTGTCGAACGGCGGGATGAACAGCTTGCCGCCCTCGGCCGTGCTGTGCCGCCCGGCCGTGGCGTGGTGGTCCCACGGCACGCAGTTCACCGTGACGAACGTGACGCCTGCCTCCACCAGCCGTCTGGCGAGCAGCGCGCTCTGGCCGTATGTGTGCCGCCCGTACCGGTCGCGGACGGCCGCCGGCTCCGCGCCGATCTCGAACGCCTTCGCCGCCGCCGGGCTGGTCAGCAGCGAGAACGCCTGCGTCCGGTACGGGTCGTCGGTCGCCAGCGTGTCACTGGTCCGCCGGTGTTGGTCGAGCGTTTCAAGCAGCCCGCGGCGGTCTTCGAGCCGGGTCATCGGCAGATCGACCGGCAGCGTCAGGTTCCGGACGCGGAAATCCTTCGCGTTCGGGTCCGACTCGGTGACGAACGGGTTGAACTGGCGGCCGAGGTACGCGGCGTAGTGGAAGAAGTTGTCCGTCCCGCCGCGGAGGTGCGGCACGGCGGCGTAGGCCGGCAGCGACGGCCGGTTCGGGCCGCGGAGTTTCGACACGGCCGCCCCGAGGCTCGGCCGCTTCTGCGACATGAAGTCCGGGGCGTTGAACGCCGGCCCCTCGAACCCGGTCAACATCCAGTGGTTGGCCTTCGTGTGGTCGCCGGACCCGTGGTTGACCGTCCGCACCACGGCCAGGTTCTTCATCACTTTCGCCTGTTCGGGTAGCAACTCGCCGAACGCCACGCCGGGCACGGCCGTGGGAATCGAGCCGAACGGCCCGCGGAATTGCTCGACGGCGTCCGGCTTCGGGTCCCATGTCTCCATGTGGCCGGGGCCGCCGCTCATCCAGAACAGGATCACGGCCGTGTCCTTCCGCGTCGCCGGTTGCGACGCGCGAACCCGCGCCACGTCCGCGAGTGTCAGTCCGCCGAGGACGCCCGCTTGCAGGAAGCTGCGTCGCGTGATCGCCGTCGCGTCCGCCGGACACCCGCCCACGATCCGAATCATGTCCCGACCTCCGAACTCGTTCGCGCGATTTTACATCAGTTCCTCTTTGAAGTGTGAGTCGAATTCCCGTTGGCCTCACGTTTAAACCCCGGACGAGGGGGGCCGGGTGACACCCCACTCTCATTCGCGATTGCAACAAAACCGTAACCGCCGCCAACGGGTTGTTGACACGGCGGGGCAATGATGAGAAATTGCTCACCAGCGCGACGAACTCCCCACAAGCGCATCGGTTCCTGGGGCGAACCGGGCCTCGCACCACACTTCTCATTCGGGGGTCGGCCATGCGGGCGTTTCATTCCCATTACTCGTCGGCGATCAGCGTCGCCCTCGTCTTGATCGTCACGTTGATCGCGGCCGTGTCGGCGGACCGGCCGCCGCCGGACGCGGACCCCGGCTTCCGCGGCATCCAGTACGCCGCCGCGGACGACGCCCTCGGCCAAAGCCTGGACGACAAGCGGCAACTGGTCGCGTGCCGGCAGGAGCGGAAGAAGGAAGTCGCGCTCGCCCTCGTCCGCGGAAGGCGGACGCTCCTCGAAGCCGGGGCGATGTTCCGCGAGATCGACGAGCAGAACCCCGACTTCAACTTCGAGCTGTTCCGCAAGTTCAACCCCGGCGCGTGCGACGAGGAACGGCACTGCCGGCAGGTTCTCGGCTGGGTTTGCACCGTGACCGGCGACGAGTCGGTGACGGACGACCTCCTCGACGGCTACGAGGCGGAACTGAACCAGCTCTTCGGCCGTAGGGCGGTGGCCGTCGCCGATAGAAAGACGAAATGAGACACGCACTCCTCGCCGCCGCCCTCGCGTGTTGGGCCGGCCACGCCCGTGCCCAGTGGCACAAGCAGGCAATCCCGACCGACGCCGACTTCCGCGGCCTGTGCGCAGTCAGCAAGACGGTCGCCTGGGTGAGCGGCACGAAGGGGACGGTCGGCCGCACGACCGATGGTGGCCGGACGTGGCAGATCGTGAGCGTGCCCGGCGCGGAGAAGCTCGACTTCCGCGACGTGGAGGCGTTCGGCGATTCGACGGCCTACGTCCTGAGCATCGGCCCCGGCACCGCCTCTCGCATCTACAAGACCACGGACGGCGGCAAGTCCTGGGCATTGCAGTTTCAAAACGCGGACCCCGATGCTTTCTATGACGCCATCGCCTTCTGGGACGAACGCACCGGCGTCGCGATGAGCGACCCGGTGAAGGGGCACTACCGGCAGGTCGCCACCGACGACGGCGGCGCGACGTGGAAGCCGCTGCCGACGGCGGACACGCCGGCGGCGCGGAAGGACGAGGGCGCGTTCGCGGCGAGCGGGACGTGCCTGACGACGCGAGGAGAGAACGACGTGTGGTTCGTGACGGGTGGCGCGAAGGCGGCGCGGGTGTTCCATTCCGCGAACCGCGGGCGAACCTGGACCGTGACCGTAACGCCGGTCGCCGCCGAGGCCGCGTCGGCCGGGGCGTTCTCCATCGCCTTTCGCGACCGCGACCACGGGGTCATCGTCGGCGGCGACTACAAGAAGCCGAAGGAGTTGGGCGCGACCGCGGCAATCACGGCCGACGGCGGTAAGACGTGGAAGCCCGTCGAGAAGGCGTTGCCGTTCCGCTCCGCCGTCGCGTGGGCGAAGGACCGATGGGTCGCGGTCGGCACGTCCGGGTCGCACGAATCGTCGGATGGGGCGACGTGGCGGGAACTCGACCGCGAGAACTACAACGCGGTCAGTTTCACGAAGGACGGCCACGGTTGGGCGGCTGGGCCGAAGGGTCGGGTCGCGAAGTTCGTGCGGCCGTGACGGTTAGCCGACGACGCGGAACCCGTGCAGCGTGTCGTCGGGGTCGCGGTCGAAACTCTCTTCCCGCGAAATGTTCTCGGCCATCCGCTCCCGCACGTCGGCGAGGAATCGGTCCACGTCCGCGGCCGTGCCGTCGGCGAACAGCTCGACGCGGCCGTCCGCCAAGTTGCGAACCCAGCCGCGGACCGGGTGGCGGCGGGCGACCCACGCGGCCGTCGCACGGAAGCCGACGCCCTGCACGTTGCCGGAGTAGTAAACCAATTTCGCCACGCCGTTGCCCCTACTTCACGCCGCTCTTCTCACGGGCCGGGCGGAACTCGTCGCCGGCCACCCACGTCGGCAGCCGATCGGCGTCCGCGACGGCACGGGCCACGTCTAACGCGAACCCGGCCAGCACGGGGAACCCGGCGAAGTCCCAGTCCGGCCGCACCTCGTCCTGCGGCGTGTGGTACGCCTTGTCGTTGAATGCCTGCGCCGCCTGTTTTCCGAAGTCCGCGGGCTTCCCCTTGATCCGCTTCCCGGCGGCGACGGAGAATGCCGGGACGCCGGCGCGGGCCATCGAGAAGTGGTCCGACCGGTAGAAGACGCCGAGGTGCGCCCGCGAGTCCGGCTCGATGACGAGGCCGTGCCTCGACGCCATTTCCTGAACCACCGGCCACGCCGTCGTCCGCTCCGCGCCGTTGACGACGACCGTTTCCGGCACGCCGAGCGGCAGGATCATGTCGAAGTTCAAGTCGATCGCCGTCTTCCCCAGCGGGACGACCGGGTGCTGGGCGTAAAACTTCGAGCCGAGCAGCCCCTTCTCCTCAGCCGTCACCGCGAGGAACAGGGCCGACCGCTTCGGCTTCGGCGACAGCGCGGCCCACTGCCGGGCCAGTTCCATCAAGATCGCACAGCCGGTCGCGTTGTCAGCGGCCCCGTTGTAGATGGTGTCCCCGATCACGGCCCGGCCGACGCCGAGGTGGTCCCAGTGCGCGGTGAACATTACCGCCTCGTCCTTCAACGCCGGATCGCTCCCCTCGACCATGCCGATGACGTTGTTGCTGACCATCTGTTCCACCTTCGTCGGGAACGACCCCGTCAGCTTGAACCCGAGCGGCACGGCCTTGAACCCCTTCGCGTCGGCCTCCTTCAGCGCGCTCTCGACGGTACGGCCGGCGAGCGCGAGCAGCTTGTCCCCCGCCTGCCGCGAGAGCCACCCGGCGAACGCCAGCTTCGGGTCGTCGGCCTTGTTCCCGAGCTGCGCCCCTTCCAGCCGCTTGACCACGGAGTACGGGTAGCCGGCCGTCTCGTCCGTGTGGATGATGAAGCACGCCTTCGCCCCGCGGCGGGCGGCCTCCTCGTACTTGAACGACCACCGGCCGTAGTACGTCAGCGCCTTGCCGCCGAAGAACGTCGCGTCGTCGGACGGCGGCTCGTTCGTGAACAGCACGACCACCTTGCCCTTCACGTCGACACCCTTGTAGTCGTCCCAGGCGAACTCCGGGGCCGTGATGCCGTGGCCGACGAACACCGCCTCCGCGTCGATCTCCTCCAGCGGTTGCTGCGTTTGGCCGACGCCGGCGAACTCTTCCTCCACGCGGAACGTCAGGCGCTGGTCGCCTTTCGTCGCGGAAAGCGTGGCCTTCGCGTCGGTCGTGATCTTGAGCAGCGGCACGGGCTGGAAGTACGTCCCCCGCCCGCCGGCGGGCTTCAGCCCGGCCTTCTTGAAGGCGGTCGCGATGAAGTCGGTGGTCAGCTCTTCACCGCGGGTTCCGGGGCCGCGGCCCTCGAACCGGTCGTTGGCCAGCGTCTTCACGTCGGCCGCCATTCGCTCGGCCGCGGCCTTCGGGTCATCAGCTCCGGCCGGAAATGAAAGGATTCCTAGCGCGAACAACGTGGCAAACCTCATGGCGCGTTCTCTTGTAGCCTTGGTGATGAGAGGTAGGTGGATTGTATTCGGAGGGTAAATCGACGACTTATATAGCCGCCGACTTGCCGGCAGGGTTTTGGGCGTCGCAAAACCCCGCCGGCAAGCCGGCGGCTATATGGAGAGTTGCCCGCGAAGGGGAATACAGCCCCGCCCTACGTGCAAATCTCCTTGATCGTCTCGCCGTAGTCGATTTCGAGTCGCTTGCGGCCAGGGATGTTCAACTTGTGCGAGTCGAGGCCCAGGCGGTTCAGCACGGTCGCGTGAATGTCCGTCACGTAGTGCGGGTGTTCCACGGCGTGGAAGCCCAACTCATCCGTTGCCCCGTGGATCACGCCCCGCTTGATCCCGGCCCCGAACAGCCAGACGGAGAACCCGTGCGGGTGGTGGTCCCGGCCGGTCGGCATCTTGTACGCGTCCCGCGTTTCCAGCCCCGGCGTCCGGCCGAACTCGCTGCAACAGACGACGAGCGTGTCCTTGTCCAGCCCCGTCCGCTTCAGGTCGCGGATCAGACCGGCGATGGGCAGGTCCACCTTCGCCGCACTCGCCGCGTGGAGCTTCTTCAGGTCGTTGTGCGAGTCCCACTCGCCGTACCCGCTGAGGTAGACGAGCGTGAACCGCACCCCCTGCTGCGCAAGCCGCCGGGCGGCTAGGAGGCGGCGGCCGTAGAGTTCCGTCGTCGGGTTGTCGATGCCGTACAGCTTCTTCGTCTCGGCCGTCTCCTTAGCGAGGTCGAGGACCGACGGTACGGCCGACTGCATCCGGAATGCTAGCTCGTAACTCTTGATCCTTGCCCTCAACTGCTCGTCGTCCGGGTACTCGACCTGGGTGAGTTTGTTCAACTCGTTCACGAACGCGAACTGGTTCTCCTGCTCCTTCGCCAGCACGCCCTTGCCGCGGGCCGCGAACGGCAGCGGGTTCGCCGGGTCGAGCGAGAGTTCGACCCCGGCGTGCTGCGGCCCCAGGTAGTCGGCGGCGAAGTTCTTCTTCACGCGGGTGTCCGTGTACGTGCCGAGGAACACGAACTGCGGCAGGTTCTCGTTCAGCGTGCCGAGGCCGTAGCTCGCCCACGACCCGATGCACGGCTGCTGCTCGTCGAGCTGGTGCCGGCCGGTATGGAACTGGAACTCGGCCCCGTGGTCGTTGTCCGTCGTGTACATGGACCGCACGAACGCCAGGTCGTCGGCGCACTTCGCGATCTCCGGGAACCAGTCGGCGACGTCCACGCCGAGTTGCCCGTGCTTCTTGAACCCGACCTGCATCGGGAAAATCTTCGGGTACGGCCGGACGCCGCCGACCACGTCGCGGGAGTGCTTCGCGAACAGCGGCGACTTGAGCGGGTCCGGGAACGGCGTCTCGGCGAACGTCTTGTTCGCGTACTTCGTCAGCGCCGGCTTCGGGTCCCAGCTCTCCATCTGGCTGACGCCGCCGGACAGGTAAATCCAGATGACCGACTTCGCCTTCGGCGGGAAGTGCGGGGCCGTGCCCGCGGCGCGGGCGAGGCCGTCGTTGAGCAAGAGCGACCCGAGTGCGAGGCCGGTGCAGCCCATCCCGACGTCGGCGAGGAACGTGCGACGATTCATGGCTATCGGACCGTGACGAAATCGGTGTGGTTGAACAACGCCTGAACAAGGTTTTCCTTCGCGCGGGCCGTCGGCTTACCGTCGGCCTTGCTCGTCTCGAACAGTTTCACCTGCCGGGCGAGGAACGCGAGCGAGGCCGAAACTTCCGCGTCCGTCGGCGGGCGGGACAACACCTGCTCGAACGCGGCGACGACGAACGCGCGGTCGTCCGCGGCCGGCAGCTTCGCCGCCAGCGACCGGCCGAGTTGCAGCGCGAGGTTGCTGTTGCTCATGGCGAGCGCCTGCTGCGGCAGCACGGCGGCGCTGCGGCGGTAGGCGTCGCACGGGTTCGCGGCGTCGAACAGGTCGAGGAACGTCATCCGGCTCTCGCCGTGGTGCGCGAAGTACAGGCTCCGCCGCTTCACCGTCATTCCTTGGTCTTGTGGAATCTCGACGCCGCCCATCTTGAGATCGAGTTCACCCGCGACGTGCAGCAGGCTGTCGCGGACGACCTCGGCTTCCACCCGCGCGCTCGGGAACCGGGCGAGGTAGACGTTGTCCGGGTCGGCGGCGTGTTGAGCCGCGTCGGACTTCGACGACATCTTGTACGCCTTCGACGTGAGGATCAGCCTGTGCAGCGGCTTCGCCTTCCAGCCGTTGTCCATGAACTCGACCGCGAGCCAGTCGAGCAGTTGCGGGTGCGTCGGCTTCTTCCCGCTGCGGCCGAAGTTGTTCGTCGTCTCGACGAGCGGCCGGCCGAAGTGCCAACCCCAGAGGTGGTTGACGGCGACGCGGGCGGTCAGCGGGTTGTCCCGGTTGGCGATCCACTTCGCGAGGGCCGACCGCCGGCCGGTCGTCGCCTTCGGGTACTGGTGCGACAGCGGCGTGTACTTGTCGGTCACGACCTTCGCGGCCGTTTCCGTCTGGACGAGCGCCGCCTTGGCCGCCGTCACTTGCTTCTCCAGGTTCGGAACCTGGGCGGCCGTTTCCTTCTTCCGCCGCGCCGTCGCCACAGCCTGTTCCGCCTTCGCGACCGCCAGCTGCGCCGCCGCCACGCGGTGAACCGACTCTGCACGGTTCGCGGCCTCGGCCGTCGCCTTCTTGTCGCCGGGCTTGCCGAGGTACGCCACGTCGTCCGCCGCGATGCGGGCCTGCAACGCCGCGAGGTCGGCCTTCGCCGCGGCGAGGGTCAAATCCGCCACTCGGACCGCGTGCAGTGTCGGTTCCAGTTCGTCGGGCGTGGGCAGCACGTCCTTGCCGACGGCAGTGGTCAACTCCCGGCGGGCCACGTCGCGGCCGGCCTCCGCGGTCGCGATCGCCTTCGTGCGAAGTTCGGTCTCTTCCTTCCGCACGAACGCCTTCAGGCCCGGATACCACGCCTCCGGCGGTAGCTGCACCGCCGTCGCCTCGAACGTCCCGCCGAGGCTTTCCGGCACGCCGGGCGGGATCGGGTCGCGGTTCTTCGCCACGTTCCGCTCGTCGCCGCCGGTGTAAAAGTGCGTCTTCGCGTCCAGCTTCTCTTCGACGACCCGCACCATCCCCGTCGTGATCGGCTTGTACGACGCCCCGTAGCTGTACTTCGGGTAGACGCCGGGGTCGGCCTCGCCGGGCACGCGGTCCTGGCGAATCTCGATCGGCTCGAACACGGCCCGCAGGCGGAAGTATTCCTCCTGCGTGATCGGGTCGTACTTGTGGTCGTGGCAGTGGCAACAGTTCATCGTCAGCCCGAGGAACGCCTTCGCCGTGTGCTCGACCTGGTCCCGCATCCAGTTGTTGTAATTCCACCGGTAGAAGTTCCGCACGACGAACCCGGTGGCCACGACGTTCGCGTCGTCGGTCGGCGTCAGCTCGTCCGCCGCGAGCATGTCGCGGACCATGCGGTCGTACCCGCGGTCCTCGTTCGCGGCCCGGACGATCCAATCCCGCCACCGCCAGATTTGCCCGTAGCTGTTCAGCACGTCCGGCACGCCGCGGCGGCCGTACCAGTCCGAGTACCGCCACACGTCCATCCAGTGCCGCGCCCACCGCTCGCCGTACTGCGGCGACGCGAGGAGCTGATCGACGACCTTCTCGTAGGCCGTCGGCGACGTGTCCTTGAGGAAGGCGTGAAGCTGCTCCCGCGTCGGCGGTAGGCCGATGAGGTCGAGGTACACGCGGCGGAGGAGCGTCGCCTTGTCCGCTTCGCCGGCGGACTTTATGTTGCGGGCCGACCGCTCGACTTCGAGCAGGGCGTCGATGGGGTTTGCGGACGTGTCTGAGACCTTCGGCCGAACCGGCTTCAGGAACGCCCAGTGCTGTTTCGGGTCTTCCTCCGGCCTTTCGTCGGCCGGGGCTTTCGCGCCTTGTTCGATCCACGTCCGAAACTTCGCGATCTCGTCCGGAGTCAGCGGCTTCCCTTCCGGCGGCATCCTCTTGGCGTCACGTGCTGAAACGCGAGACAGGAGTTCGCTGTCCTTTGGCTTGCCCGGCGACACGACCTCCGCCTTCATGAGCGACGCGACGGTATCGACCCGCAGCTCCGCCTCCTGCTTGAGGGCCCCGTGGCAGGCGTAACACCGCTCCTTGAGAGCCGGCTTGATGTCGCGGGCGTAGTCCACCGGCTCGGCCGACCGACCGTGATGAATAAGGATGGAACAAATCAACAACGCGAGGACCGAACGCATGTCGCCCCCGTTTGGCGGGTGGGGCATGGGGCAGGGGAGAAGCCCCGGCAGGTGCTGCCAATGCTACCCTGACTGTGCGCCGGTTGCAAATATTGAAATGCGATCTACTTGGTCCGCCCGTCCCGCTCGGCCCGGTCCAACTCCGCGACCCGCTCGACCAGACGGGCGTAGGCCGGGTCGTTCCGGACCGGGTCGAGGTCCGGGTCGGTCTTGAAGATGTCGCGGCCGAACCCGGAACGTAGCGCCGCCCAGACGAGGCGGAACGCCTCGTCCCGGTCGGCCGGGTTCGCCTTCGACGTGAGGGCGTAAATGCAGCCGACCTGGTACAGGTTCGGGGCGTGCAGGTCCGCGAGAAGCGCGTCGCGGGCGTCCTGGAGGGCGGCGTCGCGCTTCCCCAACCGGGCGAGTAGCACGCCGCGGCCGGCGCGGGCCGGGGCGGACTCGGGGTAAAACTTCACGGCTCGGTTCAGCACGTCCACGGCGTCGGCCGGCCGGTTCAGCCGCTCGGCTAACAGGTGCGCCTTCATTTGATGGGCGTCGAGCGAGAACGGGTTGAGGGCTAAAGCCTCCTCCACGTCCGCCAGCGCGCCGGCGGGTTCCGTCGCGGCCCGCATCTCGGCCCGGCCGATCCAGCTCAGTTCGTCCTTCGGGGTCAGCTTCAACCCGGCGGCGCGGTCGGCGGCGGCTCCGGCCTTGTCGCCGCGGCGGTCGCGCACGTCGGCCCGCAGGAAGTACGCCCGCACCGGCGCAGTCTCCGCCCCCAGCGCGAGCGACAGGTCTTCTTCCGCGGCGGCCAACTCGCCGCGAACGTCCTTCGCGGCCGCCCGGAGGAGGTAGGCTTGCGTCAGTTTCGGGTCGAGGGCGATGGCGCGGTTGTAGTCCTCAACCGCGAGGTCCTGGAACCGGAGGCGGGCGTACGCGAGACCGCGGTTCATCCAGGCCGGGGCGAAGTCGTCCCGGACCGCGAGGCACGCCGAGAAGGCGGCCGCGGCGAGGTCGTCCTGTCCGAGGGTGTTGTGAACCGTGCCGCGGACGAACCACGCGGAGAAGTTCTTCGGGTCGGTCTGCGTCGCCGTCTGGAGGTGCTGGAGGGCTTCCCGGTTCCGGCCGAGGCGGGCCAGGGCCGCGCCGGTCAGGTAGTGGTCGCGGGGCGAGTGCAGTTGCGTCGCCGCGGCCTCTTGCTGGAACTGTCGGGCCGCGCCCGGCTCGCCGCGGAGGTCCGCGATGGCCACCGCCTGTTCCCGCACGGCCCGTGGGAGGCGGCCGTCGGCGTACCGCCCGGCGGCGCGGTTCCACGCGACCGCGTGTTGAAGGTGCGTCTCGCGGCCCGCCGCGTCCGTCGTGCCGAGCGCCTGGACGAGCGAGGTTTCCGCGAGTTGGTAAAACGTCTCGCCGACATCGGCCCGAACTTTTTCCTGATCGTGCGCGGACAACCGGCGGACCGCGTCGGCGGCGAGCCAAGCGTCCGAGGTTCCGTCGGCCGGAACGCCGTAGCGGGTCAACAGCCCGCCGAGACGTTCCCGTGCCGCGTCCAGCCGCGGCCGCGACTGGTTGCGGTCGTCGAGGAAGAGTTGCGCGTCCGCGAACGCCGTCCGGTGCTCCGCCATTAACGTCGCCGCCGCGTCGTCCCGGCCGCGGTCCCAGGCGCGGTACGCGAACCCGACGCACGCGAACACGACCGCCGCGGCGACGACGCCCACGGACGTGGACGACGCCAGCCGCGGGTGACGGCGGACCCACTTCCTCGCCCGCTCGCGGACGCAGGGGTTCGGCGCGTGCCGGAGGGGTAGGTGGCTCAGGTGGCGCTCGATGTCCTCGCGGACCTGGTCGGCCGAGGCGTACCGCTCCGTCCGTTCGACGGCCATGCACTTCTCGACGATCGCCGCGCCCGCCGGGGAGACGGACGGGTTCAGCCCGCGAATCGGCGTCACCGGGACGTACCGGTCCTGGATCATCTCGGTCAGCACCGTCCCAATTTTCCCGGTCCGGGTCGGGTACGGGTGGCGGCCGGTGAGCAGTTCGTACAGCATGACGCCGAGGGAGAACACGTCGCTCCGCTCGTCGACGACCCCGCCGCCGTGGTTCAGGGCGAACGCGGTGATGTGCTCCGGGGCCATGTACGGCAGGGTGCCGCCGAACTTCGCCCGCTCCGCCCCGCCGCGGGCCTTCGTGTCGTCCGACAGGTTGAAGTCGAGGAGCATCGGCCGGCCGTCGTCGGTGAGAAGCACGTTCGCCGGCTTCAGGTCCCGGTGCAGGACGCCCCGGGCGTGGGCGTGGGCCAGCCCGTCCGCGAGCTGCGAGCCGAGGAGCAGGATCGCCTCCACGTAGGTCAACTCTTCCAGCCGGCCCCAACCGTCGGTCGCCAGGGCCGGGATCGGCATCACCGGCCGGGCTGTTTCCGGCACGTCGGGCTCCGGCTTCACGGCCGACCGCGGGCCGGTCAGGCACGTCGATTCGTCCCCATGCCGGTGCATCGTGCTCCGAAGCTGCCGCCCGGAACTCGGCAGGTGCGGCTGGCTGTTCACGTTCCGTAGCACGTCGGCCAGCGTCACCCGGCCGAAGTACGGCATGCACACCGCCTGGAACGTGCCGACGCGGTGGAACGAGTAGATCGGGACGATGTTCGTGTGTTGAAGTTGCGCGAGTGTCTGCGACTCGTTGGCCATGTCGCGGGCCACCTTGAGCGCCACGCGGCGGGCGGCCAAGTCGCCCTGCTCGGCGAGGTAGACCCGGCCGAACGCGCCGCGGCCGAGTTCCTCGATGAGGTTGAACCCGAGGAACTTCGTCCCGACGGCCGGGAACGGCATCTCCGCGTTCGCGGTCGTCGGCTGCGGCTCGGCCCATGGCACGAGGATGGGCACGGGTAGCGCCGCCGTTCGCTGGCCGCTGGCGGAATTGACGAGCGACTCCTCGTCGAACGCGGTGTCGCCCTTCGCGAAGACGGCCGGGACCGGCGTGGTGACCAGGGTACACGGCAACTCGGCTTCGACCGCCACGACTTGCGTGGCCGGGTGCGTGTCGAGGCTGGTGGCCGGGGTTTCGGGCGGCGTGGGCTTCATGGGCGGGCGATCCAAGACAAGGATACCGTGACAGGACCGCAAGGATGGTCCCGCAGGAGGAAATCCTTTTCGCCCAAAGACTAGCACGGAATGGTCGTTTTACGCCACGGGACGGCCGCGCTCGCGCCGGAAATGCACGACCGGCGGCGAGCGCGATGCGAAGGGTTTACACTTTGTTAACGGACCGGCGTGGGTTTCGACCGCGTTCGGCTTCAATCGCTCGTCCGCTCCGCCACGGGACGAATCCAGACGTTGCGGAACCGGACCGGGTTGCTGTGGTAGTACAGCTCGATGAACCCCTTCGGCGGGTGTGGGCGGTCGTAGTTCGACGCCGCGCGGAACGGCGTGTGGCCGATCAACTCCTGCCGGTGGTGGAGCAGGACGCCGTTGTGCAGGACCGTGACGTAAGCCTTCTTCGCCAGCTTCTTCGCGTCGTCCCACCGCGGCGACTCGAAGATGATGTCGTAGGTCTGCCACTCGCCGGGCTTCTTCGACGCGTTCGCCAGCGGCGGCCGCTGGCCGTAGATCGCGCCGACCATCCCGTCCGGGTACGTCGGGTTCTCGAACGAGTCGAGGATTTGAATCTCGTACCGCCCGAAGATGTTGACGCCGTTGTTCCCGCGGCCCTGGCCCTTCCCCTCGACCTTCGCCGGGGTCGCGAACTCCAGGTGCAACTGGAAGTCGCCGAACTCGTCGCGGGTGCGAATCTTCCCCTTGGTCGCTTCCGTGTAGCCGTCGGCCACCTTCCACTCGGGCGCGTTCCCCTTCTCGCCGACCCACTTTGCCAGGTCCTTCCCGTCGAACAGGACGACCGCGTCGGACGGCGGCGGGGCCAGGTGGCTGAACGTCTCGCCGGGCGTGACGACCGGCGGCTGCGGCCGGTTCGGGTCGTGGATGTGCCACTTGCTGCCGGGGATGAGCGGCGTGTCCGTGTACCCTTCGACCTTCCCTTTCGGCGGGTCGGCGGCGATCGCGAACCCGCAGACGGCGGCGGTGGTCAGCAGGGCGAGGGTGCGCGGGCGAATCGTTAGGGAGGGCATGGCGAGGCATCCTTTCTGGAAGTGGGGCTACCGATTCAGCATAAGAACGAAACCGGTTCAGGCTGCCTCCCTGTGTTATTTCCACCAGTGGGTGGGGAAACGCAAAACCCTGACGCCGGGCGTCAGGGTGGGAAAAGTGTTGCTCGAATTCAGGAAGTCACTTTCCGGGGGCGTGGGCGAGCATGTCTTTGCACGCCTTCTCGCACTTGCGGCACTCCTCCGCGCACGCCTTCATGTGGGTGTCGTTCGGGAACTTCTCGCACTCGGCGGCGCACTTGCCGCACACGTCCGCACAGGTCTGACAAATCGCATTCGTGAACGGCCCGCCACGCGCCACGATCTGTGACGCGGCCACACACACGGTCGCGCAGTCCTGACAGGTCAGGAGCGTCGTGAAGTGTTCCTTCTTCCCCTCCTGGATCATCCGGGCGCAGTGCGTCGAGCACATGTCGCACACCCGCTGGCAGTCCGAACAGGCTTTCGCGCAGGCCATCATCGCCTCGCTGTGCCCGGCGGGATCGGCTTTTTTCGTTTCATTCTGGGCGTAGGCGAACGTGACCACGGCCACGAGCGTCACCGCGGCGGTCGCCACCCCACCGATTTTCCGGATCGACATGTTCCCCTCCCGGTAAAGGCCGTCACCGGCCCGTCCGACAGGAGCGTCGGAAGGGGCCGGTGAGCGATTGCCTTGAGGCAACTCCAGTGCCGAGTCGGAGGTCACGAATTGGCAACCGTCGTCGCGTAGTGTTCGCGGAGCGCGTCTTCGAGCTGCTCGGCCAGGTCGGTGGGGTCGGCCGGCTTGGTGAAGTGGAGGTCGAAGCCGGACGCCACGGCCTGCGTCAGGTGGGCGTCGTCGCTGTAGGCCGTGACGGTCGCGAACACCGGCGGCTGGTCGGGGTGCATGTCGCGGAGGCGGCGGGCCAGCTCGTACCCGGTCATCTCCGGCATGTTGATGTCCAGGACGCAGGCGTGCGGCCGGTAGTCGCGGGCGATCTCGATGGCCCGCGGCCCGCCGAACGCGGTCTCGACCTGAAACCCGGCACTCGACAGCAAGAACCCGAGGCTGGTCGCGGCGTCCTGGTTGTCGTCCACGACCAGGATGCGGTAGTCGGCGTTGTTGAAGGCGCTCATGAGGGACCTCGTGGGACGGGATCGTCAGGAGCAAGACGTGTGCCGTCCGGCATCCCGATTGCTCCCCAACAGTTGTCGCCCGTTGGATCGTCGTTTTGGAGGAACGCCATGTTGAGCACCAAGAACCAAGCCGCGGACGTGAAGGAGCGGATGGACGTGGTCGCCTGCTGCGGCACGAAGGTCGGCGTCGTCGATCACGTGGAGGGGCAGTCGATCAAGTTGACCCGTAACGACAGCCCGGACGGGCAGCACCACTTCATTCCAATGAGCTGGGTCGAGAGCGTCGATAACAAGGTCCACTTGACGAAGAACTCCGTCGAGACGCAGCAAGGCTGGAAGCCGGACGCGAAGGCGTGCGAGTCCTGTTCCGCGTGATGGGAAGTCGCCCTCGCGACCGCGGCCCGTCCGGTTCGGACGGGCCGCTCGCGTTTTGCCACCCGGCCGCTCGGCACTTAACTTGCCCAAGCATTGAACATGAATACCGAACCCCCCGCCGAGCGGTCTTCCTTTGACTGGCATCGCGTCGCGGCCCTGACCGCTCTCACCGCCATCGGCATCTACCTCTGCTACCTGATCGCCGTGCCGTTCCTGCCGGGGGTGGCGTGGGCCGTCGCCGCCGCCGTCGTCGGACTACCGCTGCATCGGCGAATCCTGCGGGCAACGGACAGCCCGAACTGGGCCGCGGGGCTGAGCACCGCCATCGTCGTCCTCGTGATCGCCGTGCCGGTCGTGCTAGTCGGGATGCAGCTCGGCGTGGAAACAACGAAAGCGGCCGAGCGGGTCGAGGCGGAGACGTACAGCGGCCGGTGGCGGGAGTACGCCGCGCGGGTCCCGTACTACGGCGACCGCCTGTCCCGGATCGACGTGAACGAGGTCGAGGGGCAACTCCGGACGGCGGTAGCCCAACTCGGCATGCGGACCCTCGGCGTGATCGGGACCGTCATGGAGGGCGTCCTCCAGGCCCTCGTCTCGGTGTTCGTTCTCTTCTTCTGCTTCCGTGACCGCCACCACCTGCTGAACGCCGTCCGACAACTCCTCCCGCTCCCGACGGACGCGGCTAACAAGGTCATCGACCGCGCCGCCGACGCGGTCCACGCCACGGTCTACGGCACGCTCCTCACGGCCGTCATCCAGAGCGTCACCGGCGGGCTGTTGTTCTGGTGGCTGGGGCTGCCCGTGCCGGTCCTCTGGGGGTTCGTCATCTTCGTCCTCAGCGTCCTGCCGTTCCTCGGCGCGTTCCTGGTGTGGATACCGGCCTGCTTCTACCTGGCCACGCTCGACCGGTGGGGGGCGATCGCCGCGCTCGTCGCGTGGGGGCTGTTCATGGCGGGGCCGATGAGCAACTACGTCTACGCCTACGCCGCCGGGGACCGGATGAAAATGCACCCGGTCCCGACGCTCATCGCGTTCATCGGCGGGCTGGCCGTGTTCGGCATCTCCGGCATGGTCCTCGGCCCGTGCGTCCTGGTCGTCACCGTCGCCCTCATCGACGTGTGGCGGCACCGCACGCCGGACGCGGCGGTGATCGTGCCGGGGAAGGACCGACCGACGACCGTGGTACTGGAAGACCGCGTCGGCCGGCCCGCCCCTGCGCTCGGCCCGACCGAACCGGCGGCCGCGCGCGAGTAAGATGGGGGCATGGCCGCACTGTTCGAGACGTACTGGCCGTGGATAACGAGCGCCGCGCTCGTTATCGCCGCGGTCTGGGCAACGGGTCACGCCGTCCTTCAGAAGCGGGACCAGCGGGCCGTCGTCGGGTGGGTCGGGCTGATCTGGTTCGCCCCGCTCTTCGGGGTCCTCCTCTACTTTCTCTTCGGGATCAACCGCATCCAGCGGCGGGCGAAGCGGCTCAAGCGGAAGAAGCAGCGGTCGCCTGCCCCGGTCACGCCGGACTCCCACGAACCCCACCCGCACGAGGGTAAGCTCCGCCAACTCGCGCGGTTGAACTACCGGCTCACCGGCCGCCCGGTGTGGACCGGCAACCGCGTCCAGCCGTTCTTCACCGGCGAGGCCGCGTACTCGGCCATGCTCGACGCCATCGCCGCGGCGAAGCAATCCGTCGCGCTCTCGACGTACATCTTCGACAACCACCAGGCCGGGAAGGTGTTCGCGGACGCGCTCAGCGCCGCCGTCGTCCGTGGCGTCGAAGTCCGTGTCCTCGTGGACGCCATCGGCGCGCGGTACTCGTTCCCGTCCATCGTCGGCCGCCTGCGGCGCGGCGGCGTGCCGACGGCCCGGTTCATGCCGTCGCTGTTGCCCTGGCACTTCGCCTACGCGCAACTCCGCAACCACCGGAAGATACTCGTCATCGACGGGACGGTCGGGTTCACCGGCGGCATGAACATCCGCGACGGGCACGACCTGCGGACCAACCCGCGGATGCCGATCCTCGACTTCCACGCCCGGCTCGACGGCCCGGTCGTCGCCGACCTTCGAGCCGTGTTCGCCGCCGACTGGGAGTTCACGACCGGCGAGGAACTCAAAGGCGCGCGATGGAACCCGCCGCTCGAACCGGCTGGGACGGTCGATGCCCGCGGCATCAGTAGTGGCCCGGACGACGACCTCGAAAAGCTCCGGACGACGTACTTCGGCGCGCTGGCGTGCGCCCGGCGGTCGGTCCGCGTCATGACGCCGTACTTCCTGCCGGACTCCGGCCTCGTCACGGCTCTCGGCGTCGCCGCCCTCCGCGGCGTGCGCGTGGACATCCTCGTCCCGGAGCAGAACAACTTGCGGCTGGTCCACTGGGCCATGATGGGCCAGATCGGGCAGGTACTCGAGCACGGCTGCCACGTGTGGCTGACGCCGCTGCCGTTCGACCACTCGAAATTGTTGATCGTGGACGACGAATGGTGTTTGTTCGGGTCCGCGAACTGGGACCCGCGGAGCCTGCGGCTCAACTTCGAGTTCGACGTGGAGTGCTACGACAAGCCGCTCGTCGCCCAGTTGATCGAGCTGTGCGACCGGAAGCAAAAGGTCAGCCGACCGTTGACGACGGCGGACCTGAACCGGCGGAACTTGTTCCAGAAGCTCCGCGACGGCGTCGTCCGCCTCGCCTCGCCCTACCTCTGATTCGGAACTGTGCGCATGCCCCCGACCCCCGAGAACGGCCTCACGGCGGAAGAGGTGGCGAGCCGCGTGGCCGCGGGCCGGGTGAACCGCGCGAAGTCGAACGCCACCCGCGAGTACCTCGACATCCTGCGGCGGAACACGCTGACGGTCTTCAACGCCCTCGTCGTCCCGGCCGCGGTCGCGCTGTTCCTGTTGGAAGACTACCGCGGGGCGTGGGCCGTGAGTGCGATGGCGGTCGCGAACACCGTCATCGGCCTGACCCACGAGCTGCGGGCGAAGTGGCATCTCGAACACCTCTCGCTGCTCGGCGAGTCGAAGGTCCGCGTCCGCCGCGACGGGCAAGAGCAGGTCGTCGCGTCCGGCGAGGTCGTGCAGGACGATTGCGTCCTGCTCGCGACCGGCGACACCGTCGTCGCCGACGGCCGGCTCGTCCGGGCCGACTTCTTGGAAATCGACGAGGCGCTGCTCACCGGCGAGTCCGACCCGGTTCCCCACGACGTCGGCGACCGCGTGCTGTCCGGCAGCGTGTGCGTCGCGGGGGAAGGGGAGTACGTCGCGGAGAAGGTCGGCGGCGAGTCGTTCGCGAACCAGACCTCGGCCGCCGCCCGCCAGTACCGCTATCAGCCGGGGCCGACGCAGCGGACGCTCGACCGGCTCGTGAGTTGGCTCACGGTCATCGCCGTCGTCCTCTGCCTCGGCTACGGCGTGCTCTACTTCGTCCGCGGTTTCTCGACGACGGAACTGGTGCAGATGGTCGCGGCGACGATCACGTCGATGGTCCCGCAGGGGCTGGTGCTGCTCACGACGCTCGTGTTCGTCCTCGGCGCGGTCCGGCTCAGCCGGACCGGGGCGGTCGTGCAACGGCTCTCCGCGATCGAGTCGATGGCGGCCGTCGATCTGATTTGCACGGACAAGACCGGCACGCTGACGACCGGGCGGCAGGCCGTGGACCGCGTCGTGCCGTTCGAGGAAGACGAGACGCGGGTCCGGGGGTGGATCGCGGCCTTCGCCCACGCCGGCATCGACAAGAAGAACAAGAGCATCGAGGCGATCCGGGCGTTCCTCCCGGACCCACCCGGCGGGGAGGTTCTGGATCAACTCCCGTTCAAATCTCAGAACCGGTACAGCGCCGTCCGCGTGCGGGTCGGGGCGGAGGAACGGGTACTCGTCCTCGGCAGCTTTGAAGCGCTGAAAGATCATTTCCCTGAAGAGAAACGCGGACCGGTCGAAAAGACGTGGCAAGAACTACTCGCGAGCGGCCTACGGCTCCTCGCGTTCGCCGACGGCCCGGCCGACGGCAACCGGTTCGACGGGAAGCTGCCCGACGTTCGATTCCGGCCGCTCGCTCTGGTCGCGCTACGGGACGAGCTGCGGCCGGAGGCGGCCGCGGTGCTCCAGCAGCTCCGCGAGCAGGGCATTCATTTCAAGGTCGTGTCCGGCGACAACCCGGAGACCGTGCGGGCGACGGTCCGGGAGGTGTCCGCAGTGCTCGACGACGACCGCCTCGTCACCGGCGACGAGTGGGCGAAGTCGCCCGACCGGGCTGCCGTGGCCGAGCGTGTCGGGCTGTTCGGCCGCGTGGCGCCGGAACAAAAGCTCGCGCTCGTCGAGACGCTCCAGAAGAACGGCCGGCACGTCGGCATGATCGGCGACGGCGTGAACGACATCCTGCCGATCAAGCGGGCCGACTTCGGCGTGGCGATGGGCGCGGGAAGCCCGGCGACGAAGGCGGTGGCCGGGATCGTCCTGGAAACGAACGACTTCGGCACGCTCCCGCGGGTGCTGGCGGAGGGCCGGTGCGTCGTCCAGAACGTCCGCCGCGCGGCGAAGCTGTTCCTCCTGAAGAACGTCTATACCGTTGCCCTCGTCTTGATCGCGGTCGGCGTCTGCGGGCTGCCGTTCCCGTACCTGCCGCAACAGGTGACGCTCTTGAACGCGCTAACTATCGGCGGGCCGGCCCTCATCATCCTGTCGGACCGGACGGCCCGGACGACCGCCGTTCGCGCGGCGTTTTTCGCGGACGTGGGCCGATTCGTGTTGACCGCGGGTGCGGCCACGAGCGCCGTCGCGGTCGGACTGTACCTGTGGCTGGGCTCGCACGCGGATGCGGAACGGGTGTTCGCCCGGACGGTCGTGCTGTCCGTGTTGATCCTCGCGGGCGTGGGGAATGCCGTCGTCGCCGCGAACGAGGACCGGAAGCTGTTCCTGTGGGCCGTCGTCGCCCTTCCGCTGTACGCCGCGGCGATGTACTGGCCCCTCGCGGCGGACTTCTTCGTACTGCACCCGCTGTCGTTGCCCACGTGGGCGGGCGTCGTGACCGCGGCCGCGTGTACCGTCGTTCCCACCGCCGTCGCGATGCGGCCTCAGCCCAGGTGACGCTCGTGGAGGTGGAAGTCGATGACCACCGGCAAGTGGTCGGACGCCCGGTGCGCGAGCGGCGTGCGGACGACCCGCGCCTCGCGGACGAATAGCCCGCGGTGGTACGCCTTGTCCAGCGACAGGCTCGGCAGGAACGCCGGGAACGTCCGGAACCGCGACGGCGGCGACGTGAATTGGACGAACTCGTGCGCCGCCAGCGACCCGGCCGCGAGCGTGTTCCGCCAGTCGTTCGTGTCGCCGACGATCAGCGTCGGCAGGTGGGCCGACTCGCGGAACAGGGCGTGCGACAGGAGGTGCTTGAGCTGCCAGTGCCGCTCGTGTTCGGCGAGGCCGAGGTGGAAGTTCGCGAGGTGCAGCGCGCCCTCCGGCGTTTCGACGACGACGAGCTGACACCCGCGGGCCTTCCGCCACTTGAGCCGGAGCGACACCTGATGCCGGCGGGCGAACGGCCACCGGGACAGGACGAGGTTGCCGTACCCGCCGACGCGGTAATGCACGTTCATCTGAAACGCGAGGTCCGCCACCTCGAACGCGGACCGCAGCAGCACCGGTTGGTTGGCGTGGGCCGTCCGCGGGGCGTCGCGGGTCACTTCCTGCAGGCAGATCAGGTCCGGGTTCTCGTGCTCGATGACGCGGATGATCCGGTCGAGGTCGTACCGCCGGTCCCGCCCGCCGATGCCCTTGTGGATGTTGTACGTCAGCAATCGCATGAAATGAAACTAGCCGTTCGCGGCCGATCATCCAGGTTCCCCCACGGGCCGGGTCGGTCGATAGCGGTTGCAGCGGACCCCGGACCGGATCGTCCGGGCAACGGTCGGTTCCGCCTCAAGCCGTTCGGGAACGAGGGCCGAGTGGAAGGGTGTGGCCGGGTTACGAGGGAACGACGTGTCGATTCGCGTGTCGGTGGCGGTAGCGATACTCTTGCGACTCGCGACAGGAAGCGCGTCCGCGCAGGGGCCCGGTGGCGACCGATACTACCTGACGATATTTGGCGCGCAGTCCGTTCCGTACCGGGTTCCGTTCACGCACACGTGGGCCGCGTTCACGCGGACGGCCGCGACGCCGACGGGGGAAGTCGTCGTCGAAAGCCACGCCATCAGTTGGATGCCCGCGACCCTGAAGATTCGCCCCTACGCCCTGCGGACGGAGCCGGGCGTGAACCTCACGCTCGCCGAGTCGTTCGGGTTCGTCGCTTCGTTCGGCGGCCGCGCGTCGGTGTGGGGGCCGTTCGATATTGATGCGGACCACTTCGAGCGGTTGAAAGCGAGGAAGGAGCGGTTGGAAAGCGGCGAGGTCCGCTACCGGGCGATCGGCGCGTTCACCCGGACCGGGCCGGTCAGCAACTGCGGGCAGTCGTTCTCGCGGGCGTCGCCGGTCGTCGGCGAGAAGTACCTCCAGCCGACGCCGGCGGCGGGCGAAAACGGCACGAGCCGGCTCGCCGCCCGCTACCTCCGGGCCGGGGTCCTGACCGACGGCGGCACGACCCACCCCTGGTTGCTGTCAATCATCGGGGCGGACGCCTACCCGGTCACGCCGCGGCAACCCGGCGAGCGGGCGTCGTACTTTTTCCGCTGACCGGGTCAACTCGCGGCCGCCCCCTGCCGGTCGCGGAAGCTCATTTCGGCGGCCACGATCCGGGCAACCAGCTGGACCACCTCGTTCTGCCGCGGCGACCCGTCGTAGGTCCCGGCCGCGAGGCGGTCGATCTCCGGCCGCAGCGACCGCAAGCTGGCCCACAACTGGTCCCGCTCGGAGATTTCTTGCGCCGTGTCAGGGTCCATACGACCGCCTCGGGTGGGATTACTCACACGGTAGCGGGTCGGGAAATCGCCCACAAGCCGTTTCAATCGGGGTGAAAAGTTTCGCCGACGGACGGACCCACGGCTGCGTACACCGCGTTTCCCCGACTCTTTCCGTTCCCCGTAGATTCTGGCGAAACTTGCCCTTGCATTCCGTTAGGGGTCGGCGACACTAACTCAATACCGTCTCGGACGCCCCACCGTCGCGAGCCGCTGCCTGCCGCATTGACCATCACTCCTCCGGGGCGTCGCCATGCAATCGCTCAACGGGTCCGCGCTCGAAGTCAGCGAGATGACCAGCCTGCTCACCGCGCTCGTCGCCCTCAAGAAGGGGAAGACGGCCGTGCGGCTGCCGCTCGAATGGACCGGCGTGGCGGGCAAGGTGGCGGACGCCTTCAACGATGTCGTGGAGTTGAACGAGCGGATGGCCGAGGAGTTGGCCCGGCTCCGCCGCGTCGTCGGCAAGGAGGGGAAGCTCAGCCAACGGGCGTCGCTCGGCGACGTGAGCGGGTTCTGGCAGGCGTCCGTCGAGTCCGTCAACACCCTCATCGACGACCTCGTCCACCCCACCAGCGAGACGGCGCGGGTGATCGGGGCCGTGGCCCAGGGCGACCTGTCGCAACTCATGGCGCTGGACATCGAAGGCCGGCCGCTCCAGGGCGAGTTCCTCAAGACGGCGAAAACGATCAACACGATGGTGGACCAGCTCGGCTCGTTCGCGTCGGAAGTAACCCGCGTGGCGCGGGAGGTCGGCACCGAAGGCAAGCTCGGCGGGCAGGCCGAGGTGAAGGGCGTGGCCGGGACGTGGAAGGACCTGACGGACAGCGTGAACATGATGGCCGGGAACCTGACCGGCCAGGTGCGGAACATCGCCGAGGTGGCGACGGCCGTGGCCAACGGCGACCTATCCAAGAAAGTGACCGTGGACGTGAAGGGCGAGATTCTGGAGCTGAAGAACACCATCAACACGATGGTGGACCAGCTCCGGTCGTTCGCGTCGGAAGTAACCCGCGTGGCCCGCGAGGTCGGCACCGAAGGCAAGCTCGGCGGCCAGGCGCAGGTCGAGGGCGTATCCGGGACGTGGAAGGACCTCACGGACAGCGTCAACTCGATGGCCGGGAACCTGACGGCCCAGGTTCGGAACATCGCCGCCGTCACCACCGCCGTGGCCAACGGCGACCTGTCGCGGAAGATCACGGTGGACGTGAAGGGCGAGATCCTGGAGCTGAAGAACACGATCAACACGATGGTGGACCAACTCGGCTCCTTCGCGTCGGAGGTGACGCGGGTGGCCCGTGAGGTCGGCACGGAAGGCAAGCTCGGCGGGCAGGCGGAAGTGCCCGGCGTGGCCGGGGTGTGGAAGGACCTGACGGACAACGTCAACTTCATGGCGTCGAACCTGACGAGCCAGGTGCGGAACATCGCGGACGTGACCACCGCCGTCGCCAACGGCGACCTGTCGCGGCAGATCACGGTGGACGTGAAGGGCGAGATTCTGGAGCTGAAGAACACGATCAACACGATGGTGGACCAGCTTTCTTCCTTCGCGTCGGAAGTCACCCGCGTGGCCCGCGAGGTCGGGACGGAAGGGAAGCTCGGCGGGCAGGCGAAGGTCGAGGGCGTGTCCGGCACCTGGAAGGACCTGACGGACAGCGTCAACTCGATGGCCGGGAACCTCACCGGCCAGGTCCGGAACATCGCCGACGTGACGAAGGCCGTGGCGAACGGCGACCTGTCGAAGAAAATCACGGTGGACGTGAAGGGGGAGATTCTGGAGCTGAAGAACACGATCAACACGATGGTGGACCAGTTGCGGTCGTTCGCGGCCGAGGTGACGCGGGTGGCGCGGGAGGTCGGGACGGAAGGGAAGCTCGGCGGGCAAGCCGACGTGCCCGGCGTGGCCGGGACGTGGAAGGACCTGACGGACAGCGTGAACTCGATGGCCGGGAACCTCACGGCCCAGGTCCGGAACATCGCGGCCGTGACGACGGCCGTGGCGAACGGCGACCTGTCCAAGAAGATCACCGTCGATGTCCGCGGCGAGATTCTGGAGCTGAAGGACACGATCAACACGATGGTGGACCAACTTTCCTCGTTCGCGTCCGAGGTGACGCGGGTGGCCCGCGAGGTCGGGACGGAGGGGAAGCTCGGCGGGCAGGCGGACGTGAAGGGCGTGGCCGGGACGTGGAAGGACCTCACCGATTCCGTGAACTCGATGGCCGGGAACCTGACGGCCCAGGTCCGGAACATCGCCGCCGTGACGACGGCCGTGGCGAACGGCGACCTGTCGAAGAAGATCACGGTGGACGTTCTCGGCGAGATTCTCGAACTCAAGGACACGATCAACACGATGGTGGACCAGTTGCGGTCGTTCGCGTCCGAGGTGACGCGGGTGGCCCGCGAGGTCGGGACGGAAGGGAAGCTCGGCGGGCAGGCCGAGGTGCAGGGCGTGGCCGGGACGTGGAAGGACCTGACGGACAGCGTGAACTCGATGGCCGGGAACCTGACGAGCCAGGTCCGGAACATCGCGGAAGTGACGAAGGCCGTCGCCGCCGGCGACCTGTCGCGGAAGATCACGGTGGACGTAAAGGGGGAGATTCTGGAGCTGAAGAACACGATCAACACGATGGTGGACCAGTTGCGGTCGTTCGCGGCCGAGGTGACGCGGGTGGCGCGGGAGGTCGGGACGGAAGGGAAGCTCGGCGGGCAGGCGAAGGTCGAGGGCGTGTCCGGGACGTGGAAGGACTTGACGGACAGCGTGAACATGATGGCCGCGAACCTGACCGGCCAGGTGCGGGGGATCGCGAAGGTCGTGACCTCCGTGGCGAACGGCGAACTCAAGCGGAAGCTCACCGTCGAGGCGAAGGGCGAGATCGCGGAACTGGCCGACACGATCAACAGCATGATCGACACGCTCGCCACGTTCGCCGACCAGGTGACGACGGTGGCCCGCGAGGTCGGCGTCGAGGGGCAGCTCGGCGGGCAGGCGAAGGTCCCCGGCGCGGCCGGGACGTGGAAGGCGCTCACCGAGAACGTCAACCAGCTCGCCGACAACCTGACCCGGCAGGTGCGGGCCATCGCCGAGGTCGCGACGGCCGTGACGAAGGGCGACCTGACGCGGTCCATCGCCCTCGACGCCCAGGGGGAAATGGCGGCGCTCAAGGACACGATCAACGAGATGATCCGCAACCTGAAGGACACGACGCTCAAGAACAGCGAGCAGGACTGGCTGAAGACGAACCTCGCGAAATTCAGCCGGATGCTCCAGGGGCAGCGGGACCTCACGAACGTCGGCCGGATGGTGCTGTCCGAACTCTGCCCGGTCGTCACGGCGCAACAGGCCGAGTTCTACGTCTTCGACACGAAGGAGGATTCCGAAGTCCTAACCCTCCTCGGGAGCTACGCCTCGGAGGGGAAAGAAGCCATCGGCAAGCAGATCCGCCTCGGCCAGGGCGTCGTCGGCCAGTGTGCGCTAGAGAAGCAGAAGATTCTCCTGGAGAACCTGCCGGACAACTACATCCGCATCTCGTCCGGCCTCGGCGAGGCGAGCGCCCGCAGCGTCCTCGTGCTGCCGCTCGTCTTCGAAGGCCAAGTCAAGGGCGTCCTCGAACTCGCGTCCTTTGAGGGCTTCAACCCGACGCACCAGGCGTTCCTCGACCAGCTCACCGAGTCCATCGGGATCGTGTTGAACACGATCGAGGCGAACATGCGGACGGAAGGGCTGCTCAAGCAGTCCCAGTCGCTCGCGCAGCAGCTCCAGACGCGGCAGCAGCAACTCCAGCAGACGAACGAGGAGTTGCAGGAGAAGGCCCGGCTGCTCGCCCAGCAGAACCACGAGGTCGAGCGGAAGAACAGCGAGGTCGAGCAGGCCCGGCAGGAACTCGAGGAGAAGGCGAAGCAGTTGGCCCTCACGTCGAAGTACAAGTCGGAGTTCCTCGCGAACATGTCGCACGAGCTCCGGACGCCGCTCAACAGCCTGCTCATCCTGTCCGACCAGCTGAGCAAGAACGCGGACGGCAACCTGTCCGGCAAGCAGACGGAGTTCGCCAAGACGATCCACTCGTCCGGCAACGACCTGCTGATGCTCATCAACGACATCCTCGACCTGTCGAAGATCGAGTCCGGCACGGTCATGGTGGACGCGAACGAGCTGCGGCTGGACGAACTCCGCGGGTACGTGTCCCGGACGTTCAACCACGTCGCCGACGCGAAGAACGTCGGGTTCCACATCCACTTCGACCCGCGGCTGCCGAAGTCCATGTTCACGGACGCGAAGCGGCTCCAGCAGATCATCAAGAACTTGCTGTCGAACGCCTTCAAGTTCACCCACCACGGCAAGGTCACGCTCAGCGTGGACGTGGTGGAGAAGGGGTGGAGTTCGATCCACGAGGAACTCAGCCGGGCGACCGAGGTGCTGGCGTTCTCCGTGACGGACACCGGCATCGGCATTTCGCCGGACAAGCAGCAGATCATCTTCGAGGCGTTCCAGCAGGCGGACGGCTCGACCAGCCGCAAGTACGGCGGCACCGGCCTCGGCCTGGCGATCAGCCGGGAGTTGGCCCGGCTGCTCGGCGGCGAAATCCGCCTGTCCTCGACGCCCGGCGTCGGGAGCACGTTCACCCTCTACCTGCCGTCGGTCTACACGTTCCCGCGGGCGGCGCGGAAACCGTCCGGGAGCGAGATGACGGCCGGCGGGCCGACCAACCGCCTCCTGCCCGCCGCGGAGAAGTTCCCGGCCCGGCCGGGCGACGACGCGGAGCCGAGGAACGGCCGGCTGCCGCACGGCCGGCCGGACGACGGGATGATCGAGGCGCTCGCCGCGCCGAACAACGAGGTCGGCGACGACCGCGACGACATCCGGCCCGGCGATCGGGTCATCCTGATCGTCGAGAACGACATCGGGTTCGCGAAGTTCCTCATGGACGCGGCCCGCGAGAAGGGGTTCAAGGGGCTCGTCACGTCGTTCGGCGCGACCGCCCTGGCGATGACGCACGAGTACAAGCCGGACGTGATTACTCTTGACATCTACCTGCCGGACATCGACGGGTGGCGGGTACTCGAACGGCTCAAGAACGACATGCTCACCCGGCACATCCCGGTCTGCGTCGTGTCCACGGACGAGTCCCGCGACCGGGCGTTCGCGTCCGGGGCGTGGGGGTTCACCGCCAAGCCGGTGCAGCGGCGGGAAATCCTGGACAACCTGCTGGACGCGCTCACCGAGTCGATCCAGCGGGAGACGAAGAGCCTGATCGTCGTCGAACCCGACGCCGCGCGGGCGGGCGAGATCGTCGAGACCGTGGCCGCCGACGACCTGCTCGTCAAGACCGTCCCGGACCCGGCGGCGGCGCTGGCCGAGTTGCGGCGGCAGCCGGTCGATTGCGTCGTCCTCGGCGCGGCGGCCGCGACCCCCGACGTGGAGGCGCTCGCGACGTTCGCCACCGACTTTACCCGCACGCCCATGATCGTCTACGGCCGGCTCGACCCGCGGCTCGACGACCGCGCCCGGCACACGCTCACCCGGGCCGGCACGGTCCGGGTCATCCACTCCCCGGACCGGCTACTCGACCTCAGCACCTACTTCACCCACCGGAAGGTCGCGAAGCTGCCGGCCGCGAAAAGGCAGGTGCTCAACGAACTGCACCAGTCCGGCAAGATTCTGGAGGGCAAGAAGGTGCTGATCGTGGACGACGACATGCGGAACATCTTCGCCCTGTCCACGGTGCTGGAGGAGTACAACATGGTCATCCTCTCGGCCGACAACGGCCGGGACGCGATCCGCACGTTGGAGGACGACCCGACGGTGGACATCGTCCTAATGGACATCATGATGCCGGAGATGGACGGCCTGGAGACGATGCGGGAGATCCGCAAGATCCCGCGTTTGAAGAAGCTGCCGATCGTGGCCGTGACCGCTAAGGCCATGAAGGGCGACCGCGAGAAGTGCATCGAGGCCGGGGCGTGGGACTACCTCTCCAAGCCCGTGGACCCGCAACTGATGATCGGCGTCCTCCAGGCGTGGCTGCACCGCGACTGACCTACACCGTTGCCCCGATACCTCACCCGACGCTTATGCTCATCGCCGACACGCCGACGCTCACGCCCCGCCGCGACGACGACCGCGGGTGGGACGCCACGGGCCAGACGATTCCCGTGAAGGTCCTGATCGTGGACGACCTGCCGGACAAGCGGCTGGTCTACCGGACCGTCCTGGAGGAACTCGGGGCGGAGGTCGTCGCCGTCGAGTCCGGGCCGGACGCGCTCAAGCAAATCCTCAAGCACGACTTCGCCGTCATCCTGCTCGACGTGAACATGCCGGGCATGGACGGGTTCGAGACGGCGGTGATGATCCGGTCGCGGAAGCGGTCGGCCCACACGCCGATCATCTTCCTGACGGCGTTCGCCGACGAGGTGCGGACGGCCCAGGGGTACGCGAGCGGGGCGGTGGACTACCTGCCGACGCCGGTGGTCCCGGAGGTCCTGCGGGCGAAGGTCCGGGTGTTCATCGACCTGTACCGGATGCGGCAGCAGATCGCCCGGCAGGCGGAGGCCGAGGTCCGCCGGACGGCCGCCGAGGAGGCGGCCCGCCGCGCGGCGTTCCTGGCGAACACGACCAGCGCCCTCGCCCGCTCCCTCGACTACGAGACGACGCTCCGCGAACTGGCCCGCGTGCCGCTGCCGCAGTTGTCCGACATCGCGCTCGTCACGCTGATCGACGAGCACGGGGCCGCCGCCCGGACCGAGGTGGCGTGGATCGACGAGTCGGCGACGGTCTACTTCGACTCGCTCGCCGACCCGGCCGGCCTGGCCGACTGGCTCGCCCCGGTCGTCCGGCGGGTGCTGAAGACCGGGCAGCTCGAACTCCTGCCCCGGCTGCCGGAGCCGGCGTACCTCTTCCGGCCGATGCCCGCCATCAACCACGTCCCCGCGCACGGCCCGATCGACCCCGGCCCGACGGTCGGGACACTCCTCGCGCTGCCGCTGGTCGCCCGCGGCCGGACGCTCGGCGCGCTGGCCCTCGGCCTCGGCGTGTCCGGCCGGCAGTGGGAGCCGAACGACCTGTCGCTCGCCCAGGAACTGTCCGGCCGGGCCGGGATCGCGCTCGACAACGCGGCCCTCGTGCGGAACATCCAGGACGGCGACCGCCGCAAGAACGAGTTCCTCGCCACCCTCGCCCACGAGCTGCGGAACCCGCTCGCGCCGATCCGCAACGCCCTGCAAATCCTCCGCCTCTCCGGGGACAACCGGCAGGCGATGGAGCAATCCCGAGTCATCATGGAGCGGCAGGTGAACCAGATGGTCCGGCTGGTGGACGACCTGCTCGACATCAGCCGGATCAACCGGAACAAGCTCGACCTCCGCAAGGAGTGGGTGCCGCTGAAGGACGTGATCGACGCCGCCATCGAGACGAGCCGCCCGATGATCGAGGCCGCCGGCCACCGGCTGCAAGTATCGGTCCCGGACGACCCGGTCCGGGTCGAGGTCGATCCGACCCGGCTGGCGCAGGTGCTGTCGAACCTGTTGAACAACGCGGCCAAGTACACCGAGCCGGGCGGCAACATCCGCCTGTCCGCCGCCCGCGAGGCGGACGCGATCGTCCTCCGCGTCCGGGACGACGGCATCGGCATCCCGCCGGAGGCGATGCCGCAAATCTTCGACCTGTTCTCCCAGGTCGATCTCCACGAGGAGAAGGCGCAGGGCGGCCTCGGCATCGGGCTGAGCCTCGTCCGCCGGCTGGTCGAGATGCACGGCGGCACGGTCGAGGTCGCCAGCGACGGGCCGGGGCAGGGGAGCGAGTTCGCGGTCCGGCTGCCGCACGCCGGGACCGCCCCGCCGGACGACCGCCGGGCGGTGGACGCCGACCGCCCCGCGACGGCCCGGCCGCACCGCATCCTCGTCGTGGACGACAACGTGGACTCGGCGCACAGCCTCGGCATGATGCTCGAACTCATGGGCAACGACGTTCGCACGGCGCACGACGGGTTCGCCGCCGTCGAGGTGGCGGCCGAGTTCCGGCCGGGGGTGGTGCTGCTCGACATCGGGATGCCGAAGATGAACGGGTACGAGGCGGCCCGCCACATCCGCGAGCAGCCGTGGGGTAAGGACATGTTGCTGATCGCCCAGACCGGGTGGGGCCAGGAACAGGACCGGGCGGAGTCCGAGCAGGCCGGGTTCGACCACCACCTGGTGAAGCCGATCGACCCCGCTGCGCTGCAGCGCTTGCTCGACCAATCCGCGCCGGCGGCGCGGCCGTAAGATAACTTTCGGCCCGGACCATCGACCCGAAAGCCCGCCATGCCCGTCTTCGCGGACCAACTCCCAGGGGCCTCGACCGCCCCGTCCGTCGCGGACGGGGTTTCGCCGTCTTATATCATCCTTTTGGCCGTCGCCGCCGTCGCCGTGGCGGCGTACGTCTTGTTCCGCGTCGGGTTCATCGGCGCGGTCCTCCGCGTCTTCAGCGCCGTCGTCCGGGGGACGGTGGCCCGCGGGTTCCGCCTCTGGGAGCAATACTTCTCGTCCGCCGCGTGGTGGCAGTTCCTCGTCGTCGTCCTCGCCCTCATCGCGAACGGCTACCTGGTCGCGGCCGTCGCCCCGGTCGTCACGGTCCTGTGCGGCGGGGCGGCCGTGTTCATGGGCGTGACGGCGTGCCTCGCGTACATGTTCATCGACATCGAGCGGTACGAGGTGGAACGCGGGTACAAGGCCGTCCACAACCCGATGAAGGGCCAGGCCCTCGCCGTCCATTTGATCCGCCACGGCGACCGGGTCGGCGTCCTGCTGCTCGCGGCCGCCGCCGTCGGCGCGATCGGCGGGTTCGCGCTCCTGAACCAGGGGCTGTACGAGTCCGTCGGCCGCAGCTGGTTCCGGATGGGGGACGACAAAATGTCGATCGGCTACGCCGACTTCCTGGCGTACTCGCTCATCAGCCTGTACCGCGTCGTCGATCTGCTGGACGTGGTGAACTCGTACAACTTCCTCCGCCTCAACCACGTCACGCAGGCGAAGTGGCCGGCGGGGCTGTTGCTCACCGCGTACAAGACGTTTTTCACCCTCGTCTTGCTGCAACAGATCTTCGCGTCGATCCGCCAGGGGCAGGCGCTCGCGGAGGCGATCGCCGACTTCTGGAGCCCGCACCCGCCGATCCACGAGCGGGCACGGAACTCGCTCCCGCAGCACGGCGTCGGCGTCGTCCGGCCGCTGCTCGCCTCGCTCCGGTCGATCCCGGCCATGACGCGGGAGCAGCGGGACCAGCTGCCGCAGGTCATTGCCACCCTCGGCCCGGCGTCGATCCCGGCGCTGGTCGAACACCTGAACGACGAGAACGAGGGCGTCCGCGCCGTGGCCGCCGCGGCCCTCGGGCGGCTGAACGCCCTCGACGCGCTGCCGCGATTGGTCGCGGTCCGGACCGACGCGAGCGAAATCGTCCGCCAGGAGGTGGTCGAAGCCCTGGGCGTCATCGGCGGTCCCGGCCTGAAGACGGCGAGCAAGCGGTCCCGCCTGTCCGCTTCCGCACGGGCGTCGCGGCATTCGTTCTGGCCTTTCCGTCGCCGGGCTTCCGTCGGGGATCAGCCGGAACCGGACCGGGTCGAGTTGATCGTCGGAACACTTCGGGCCGCCCTGTCCGACGAGGCCGCGACGGTCCGGCTGGCCGCCGTTCACGCCCTTGGACTCGTCGGGTCGCCGGCGGCTGACGCCGTGCCGGAACTCGTCCGCCTGCTGGCCGACGCGGACGAGACGGTGCAGTGCCGGGCGGCCGAGTCGCTCGGGCAGATCGGCGGCGAGGCCGCGGTCCCGCCGCTCGTCGAGAAGCTGGCCGACCCCAGCCCGACGGTCAAGGCGGAGGTGGCGAAGGCGCTCGGCGGGTTCAAGCAGGCCAAGGCCGCGATCGTGCCGAAGCTGATCGAGCTTCTGAAGGACCCGGAGCAAGGGGTCCGGCAGGCGGCGATGGACACCCTCGGCGGGATGGATTCGTTACCCCAGGAGGCGACCGCGTCGCTCGTCGAGGGGCTTCAAAGCCCGGACAGCCTGGTCCGGGTGCAGGCGGCGGAGGCGCTCGTCGTCATCGGCAAGGCCGCGCCGGAGGCCGCCCCGGCGCTGGTGGCGTCGCTGACCAACGGTGACGACCACGTCCGCGCGAAGGCGGCCGAGGCGCTCGGGAAGATCGGCGACGCGGCCGGGGCCGTCGCCGTGCCGGGGCTGGTGCGGGCGCTGCGGGACCAGAGCACGTGGGTGAGCGCAGTCGCGGCCGAGGCGCTCGGCGAAATCGGCGAGTCGGCCGAGGACGCCGTCCCCGCGCTCGTGCGGTCGCTACGGCACATCAACCCGCTCGTCCGGGCGAACGCCGCGGAGGCCCTCGGCAAGATGGGCGCGGCCGCGACCAGTGCCGTCGCCGCGCTCGACGCCGTAGTCGCGGACCCGGACGGGGGCGTGCGGGCCCGCGTCTTGCAAACCCTCGGCGAGATCGCGCCGGCCGAGGCGAACACGCGGCGGGTCATTCACGCCGGCCTGTGCGACCCGGACCCGCGCGTGCGGGCCGCGGCCGCCGAGACGCTGGGGAAGAGTGGGCCGGCGTCGGACGTGACCGCGGATCAGCTGCTGCCGCTGTTGGAGGACGCGAACGACGAGGTGAAGTACGAGGCGATCCTCGCGTTGCCGCGAGTCCTCGGCCCGTCGCCGGCCGTGGTGGACGGCTTGTGCCGCCGGCTGTTGGAAGACGACAGCCCGTGGATACAGGCCACCGCGGCACAGGCCCTCGGGGTGATCGGGGCCGCGGCCGCGACGGCCGGCGACGCACTGTTGCGGGCCGTGCGGACCGGCGAGGCGTCCGTCCGCGAGCAGGCACTGCGGGCGATGGCCTACGTCCAGCCGCCGGAAGCGGCGGCCGCGTTCGTGGACGGGATGAAGGACGGCAACGCCGAGGTTCGCAAGATGGCCACGGCCGGCTGGATGAAGGCCGCGAGCATCCCGGAGGCCGCGGTGCAATCGCTCGTGGACTGCCTCCGCGACCCGGAAGTGCAGGTACGGGCGAACGCGGCGTTCGCCGTTTCCCGGCTCGAGCAGCTGCCCCCGGCGGCGGTCCCGTTGCTGACCGAGTGCGTCGCCGACCCGAACGACGGCCTGCGGCTGAACGCGGCGGTCGCGCTCAAGGCGACGCCCGCGGAACAAACGCGGGACGTGTGGCCCCGGCTGATCGACGACCCGAACCCGCGGGTCCGCCTCGTCGCGGCCGGGGCGGTGCTGGCCGACGACCCCGACCACGCCGAGGCCGCGAACGTCGTGACCGCCGCCCTCGCGGACCCGGCGTTGCGAATTCGGCGCATCGCCGTCGATGTCCTCGCGTCACTCGGCCAAGCGGGAAAGCGGTTCCGAGAGCGGTTGAAGGCCCGCGTCGGCGAGGAGCAGAACGAGGAACTCCGTGTCAAGATCGACGGGCTGGTCGCGGCCCTGGACGCCCCCGCCTCGACCGACCCGGCCGCGCCGGAATGATTACTTGTCCGCGATGACGGCCCGCTTCTTCAGGTCGTACTTCACCCCGGCTGGGTAAGCCTCGTAATCGGGTTCGCCCTCCTTCACGGGCTTCCGCCGGTCGTAGAAGTGGACCTTCCCTTTGCCCAGGATTTCGGCCGTCGAGCCGGCCACGACGATGGCCGTGCTCTCGTCCAGGCCGATGCCGAGGAACTGCGGGTATACCTTCATGAATGCGGTCATGTCCTTGAACCGGTTGCGGGCGGAGAAGTGCTGGTCGATGCCGACACCCGGCAGGAACCCGAGCGCCTTCTCGTACCCCTCGCACATCATGATGTGCGGCCCGGCCGGCGCGCCGCGGACCATGTAGTCGCCCTGGATCGTCGCCCCGGCGGAACTCCCGCCAATGACGCCGCCGCGGTCGAGCACGGCCCGGAACAAGGCCGGCAGCTTCGTGCCCTCGTATGCGTCCACGAAATTCCACTGCCGCCCGCCGCCGAACCAGATGCCGGTCGCCTTCTTCAGCGTCTCGATCACCTTGGGGTCTTCCAGGTCCTTCTGCTCGCGGTACGGGATGACCGTGAAGTTCTTCGCGCCCAACTTCTTGAGGAAGTCTTCCTCCCGCTGCGTGCGGATCGGGTCCGGCATGGAGATCGGCAGCGCGACGAAGTGCCCGGCCTCGCCGCCGCCCGCGTCGATGAACCGCTTGCCGATGTCCGGCGTCATGCCGCCGCCGCCGACGATTACGAGCGTCCCCTTCGGCACGTGCGGCACGCCCGGCTCCTTCGGCGGGTACGGGCTGCCGTCGGCCCGCTCCGTCGCGCACCGCCGCAGCTCGTTGTAATCGGCCGTCTTCTTCCCCTCCAACTCGACCGCCCGCGCGTCGCGTGTCGGCGATTTCGCGAGTCGGAGCGTCACGACGCCCTCGCCGAGGTTCGCCATTGTCCGCTTCTGAATCCGGAAGACCGCCCCGGCCGGGACGTGGATGCCGACTTTGCCGACGGCCGGTTGTTCGTCGGCAGCCTTCAGGAACTGAAAGCCCGTCGGCGGGGCGTCCTTCTTCGCGTCCAACACCGGGATGTCGTCTTTGTTCTCAAACCCCTCGGGCAACCCGCCGGTCGCGATCAGCACCGGCTTCGCGAGGCCGTATGGCGAGAGGTGTTCGCGAGTCGTTTTTTCTTGTGCCGAGATCGAACCGACGAGGACGAACAGGGCGAGGGTAACGACGCGCATCTGGGGTCTCCGAGAAATGCTTTTCGGGAGGTGGCGATACTGTATGGATTCGCGCCGACCGCTCGTAAAACAACCACTGCCGTCTCGTTACGCGATCGGGCTTGGACCGACTCCGTTCACCCCGTTTTTTGTGGAGACCCACCGACCATGTCCGCCGAAACGCTGCAATTCAAGGCCGAACTGAAGCAACTCCTGCACCTCATCACGCACTCGCTCTACTCCGACCGCGAGATTTTCTTGCGGGAGCTGGTGAGCAACGCGAGCGACGCCATCCAGAAGGTGCAGTTCGACTCCGTCAACAAGGAGGAGCTGCTAGAGGGCGATCGCGACTGGAAGATCAAGATCGTGCCGGACCCGGCGGCGAAGACGTTGACGATCTCCGACAACGGCGTCGGCATGTCGCGGGACGAGGCGATCGACCACCTCGGCACGATCGCGAAGTCCGGCACGAAGGCGTTCCTCGCCGCGATCAAGGAGCGGAAGCAGGCCGACGCGCCGGGGCTGATCGGGCAATTCGGCGTCGGGTTCTATTCCGCATACATGGTCGCCGACACGGTCACCGTCCATACCCGCCCGCCCGGCGGCCAGGACCGCGGCGTGAAGTGGGTCTCGGACGGGCAGGGGCAATTCACAGTTGAGGACGCGCCGAAGCCGGCCCGCGGCACGGACGTGACGCTGCACCTGAAGGACGACGCCCAGGAGTTCCTCGACCCGTATCGGCTGCGGCAACTCGTCCGCAAGTTCTCGGACTTCGTCGAACACCCCATCGTTCTCGACGTGACGGAGGAGAAGGACGGCGAGAAGACGACGCGGGAGGAAGTCGTCAACAACCGGCAGGCCGTGTGGCTACGGCCGAAGAACGAGGTGAAGCCGGAGGAGTACGCGGAGTTTTACAAACAGATTTCGCACGACCCGGAGCCGCCGGCGAAGGTGCTGCACTTCGCCGTCGAGGGGAAGACGGAGTTCAAGGCGCTCGCGTTCATCCCGGCACACCGGCCGTTCGCGATGGACTGGGAGGAGCCGAAGGGCGGGCTTCGGCTATACGCCCAGCGGGTGCTCATCATGGACCACTGCGAGGAACTGCTGCCCCCCTACCTGCGGTTCGTCACCGGCGTGGTGGACGCGGCCGACTTGCCGCTCAACGTCTCCCGCGAGCTGCTGCAACAGAACCCGCACCTCGAAACGATCCGCAAGAACGTCGTCCGCAACATCCTCTCGGGGCTGGAGGGGCTGAAGAACGTCGAGTACGACAAGTACGTGAAGTTCTACCAGGGCCTCGGGCCGGTGCTGAAGGAGGGGTTGGCCCGCGACTGGGCGAACCGCGACAAGGTCGCCGACCTGCTCTTGTTCGAGTCCGCGAACACCCCGGCCGGTACGTACACGACGCTCGCCGACTACGTGCAGAAGATGCCGGAGGGGCAGGGGGAAATCTTCTACCTCACCGGCGAGTCGGGCGGGCAGTTGCGGAACTCGCCGTACCTCGAATCGTTCCGGGCGAAGGGGTACGACGTGCTGCTCCTCACCGACCCGGTCGATGAGTTCGCGATCCCGCAGTACGGGGCGTACAAGGGCAAGCAGTTGCAAGCCGCGGACCGCGGCGACCTGAAGGAGACCGGCGGCGACATCCCGGCGGAGACGGCCGACTGGTACGCGAGTTTGCTGACGGCGTTGAAGGTGAAGTTGCCGGACGTGGCCGACGTGCGGCTGACGAAGCGGCTGACGGACAGCGCCGCGTGCCTCGTCGCGGCGGCCGGCGGGATGACGGCGAACCTCGAACGGCTGATGCGGAAGTTCGGCGAGGCGGTCGCGGACAACAAACGAGTCTTGGAGCTGAACCCGGATCACAAGGCCGTCGCGCTCCTCCGCGACATCCACGCCGCGGCCCCCGACGACCCGCGGGTCGGCAGCTACGCGCAGCTCTTGCTCGACCAGGCGGTGATTGCCGAGGGGTCGAAGGTGGCCGACCCGGTCGGGTTCGCGCGGCGAATCAACGACCTGATCGCCGCGGCCGGGCGGTAGGGTCAGTTCGCGGCGCGGGCCGGCGGCGCGGTTTCCCGCGGCGAATTGTCCGACCGTTCCGCGACGGCCCGCGCCCGCGCCCAGACGCGCTCCCACAACGCGCGCTCGTGGGCGGGCAGCTTCGCCAACTCGGCCGCGTCCCGCACGCCCCGGTAGTCGGGATCGACCGCCAGGAACAGGGCCAGCTTCCGCGCCTTGAGCCGGGCGTGCCCGGTCGAGGTCGTGTGATCCTCGGCGATCCGTTCCGTCAACCGCCAGAGCAGGTCCATCGCCCACCGGTGGTCCGCCGGCGACCGGCCGGGGGCCGCCCGGCACGCGGACCGGGACGCGCTGAGCAGCGTGCCGGAAAGCAACGGGATGCCGAACCGATCCGCCTGCCGAATCCAGAGCCGGTAGCAGGCGGCCGCCTCCGGGAACCGGCCCAGGAATCGGTAGACCTCGCCGAGCATGAACAGGTTGGACAGGTTCTGATTGTCCGTTCGCTTCGCCAGTCGGGACCGCTCGGCCTCGGGCATCGTCGCGAGCTTCTCGTAGGCCGTCACGCGGTCCACCGCGGCCGCCGCGGCGTCGCGGAACGGGGAGTGCGCGGGCGTGAGGGCGAGCTGCCGCTCGACGATCCCGCGGGCGCGGGGCACGTCGCCGCGTTCCAGGGCGATCTGGGAGGCCAGCAGGTAGGTCTCTTCCAGGACGACGAGCTTCGAGGCGAGCACGCGGTCCATCGCCGCCTCGGCATCGGCGTACTGCCGCCGGCCGTGGAGGGCGAGGGCCAGCGCGTACCGGGGGTACGTCTCGTCCGCCGCGGCCGCCACGGCCCGCCGGTACTCGGCCAGCGCCGCGTCGAGTTGCCCGTCGGCCTCGAGCGCGTCGCCGAGGTAGGAGATGGTGCTGGCGTGGGCGGGGAACAGTTCGAGCGCCTTCCGATACCACGCCGCGGCCCCGGCGTAGTCGCTCAGCTCGAACCGCACGCCGGCGATGCCGGTGTACGCGTCGGACAGTTGCTGCGGGTCGGGCGATCGGGCGATCGCGTCGCGGAAGGTGGCCTCCGCCTCCGCGTACCGGCGGGCCTGGTAGTACGCGTTGCCGAGGGCGTTGCGGACGCGGACCGTGTCCGGCGCGAGGGCGACGGTCGCCCGCGCCTCGGCGATCGCCTCGTCGTGCCGGCCGCGCGTCGAATGGACCAGCGTGAGCATCAGCCGCGCCCGCACGTTGCTCGGCCGTAGGGCGACGGCGGCGCGGAAGTAACTCAGCGGTTCGTCCATGTCGCCCGTCAGGCCGTGCGGCCGGAGCGTCGCCGCCCCCAGGGACAGGGCGAGGGCGAAGTTGTCCCGGTGCCTCTCGTAGGCGGGGCGGAGCAGCCGCTCGGCGTCTTCCGCCGGGATGATTTTCACGCTCCCGACGGTCGCCGCGAACGACGGCGGCAGCGTGGCCCCGTCCACGCCGTTCAACAGTTCGCGGACCTGCTGGAAGTCCTTCTTCGCGATGGCCGCCCGGACGCGGTTGCGGAACGGGTCGGGGTCGGCGGCGGCGAGAACGTCGGTCAGGCCGGGCTGCTCCGGGCCGATCTCCAGCCACTCGTCCAGCCCGGCGACGAGCCGGTCGCGGACCCGCGAGGCCCGCACCCGTTCCCCCGTTCGTGCGGCATCGCCCGCCGTTACCGTGTAGCCGGCGCGGTCGAAGGCTTGCTGGTACCGGGCGACTTCCTCGGCGTAGTCGGTACGGTTCTTGTGCAACGCCCACCGGGCGTCGGCCGCGGCGTCGAGGTCGCGGGTCGTCCGGATGTCGGCCGTCAGTTCTTGGATCCCCTCCCCTAACGTCGCGTCGTTGAGTTCGGCCCCGCGCTGCTCCGCCTGGCGGACGACGATCTCCGCCTCATCGACCTTTCCCGCGCGCACGGCGGTGTCGGCTTGGGAAAGGGCCGCCTCCACGGCCGACCGCGTTCCGGCGGCGCGGACGGCCGCCTCGCCGCGGCGCTTTTGCTCCTGCTGGTCGGCCCACCAGACGCCGCCGACGGTGAGGGCGATGAGGCCGAGGACCGCCGCCCCGAGTACCGACGAGACGCGCCGCCGCATGCGGGCCTCGGCCTCCCGCGCCCGCGCGACCTCGGCCGCGCGGAGCCGAGCCGCGACGCCCTCCCGGTACGCGACGACGGCCGCCGCGACCGCCCCGGCGTCCGCCGGCCGGTCGGCGGGGTTCGCGGCGAGGCATCGCTTCGCGAGGGCGACCAGCTCCGCGTCCGCGCCGCAGCCGTCCAGCCGTTCGAGCGCCGCCGCCGTGTCCCCTGCCGCGGCGAGCTTGACCGTCGTGAGCGCGTCGCCGCCGTCGAACGGCGGCTTCCCGGTCAGGATGAAGCAGAGGATCGCCCCCAGCCCGAACACGTCGCTCCGCTCGTCCACGCCGTTCGTCTCGCCCCGCGCCTGCTCCGGCGGGATGAACGCCGGCGTGCCCATCACGACGCCGGCCTGCGTCATGTCCCGCGCGGCCGTGTCGGAATACGGGACCGCAACGGGAACGTCCGCCGCGTGCCGCTCCTTCGCGAGGCCCCAGTCCATGACCTGCACGTCGGCGAACTCGCCGACCATGACGTTCGCCGGCTTCAGGTCGCGGTGGATGACCCCCTGCCGGTGGGCGAACGCGAGCGTCTGGCAGACCTTCTCGAAGATGTCGATGAAGGACCCGCGGTCGGCCCCCGCCGACGCCTTGAGCCCGTCCGCCAGTGTGCGGCCGCGGATCAACTTCATCGCCAGGAACGGCCGGCCGTCGTCGAGCGTGCCGAGGTCGTGGACGGGCGGCACGCCGGGGTGTTCCAGCCGGCCGGTGATGGTCGCTTCCGTCAGGAACCGGCGGACGGTGTCCGCGTCCGCCTGGTCGGCGCGGACGATCTTCATGGCGATGTCGCGGCCGAACCGCCGGTCGCGGGCGCGGTGGATGACGCCCATGCCGCCGCGGGCGATTTCCTCGAGCAACTCGTAGTCGTGCGACCAGTTCGGCCGGTGGAAGGCGCGGGCCAACTCCTCGGGCTGCGATTCGGCGAACGTCCGGGCCAGGGTGCTTGCGGCGGGGAAGTGGGTCTGAACTTTCGTCGCGTCCGGTTGGTCCATTTCTCTCGAACCGCGGGGAGGGGGCCACCGACAAGAATAGCGAAACGCGGACGCGGCGAAGAGGTGCGGTCACCGCCCGCCGAACAGCTTCGCGGCGCGGGTGCGGACGGTCTCGGACTTCGACTCGCGGAGCGACCTGACGGCCGCGGCGTCCAGCGCGTCGCGGGCCACCTTGCCGGCTTCGACCGCGTCGAGCAACGCCTCCGTGCGGCTGTCGGTGCGCAGCAACCCCTGGAGGGCGAGCTTGCGGTTCTGCCCCGCGAGGTGGGGCAGGGCGGCGACGAGGGCGGCGGTCGCCGCGGCCGCGTCCACGTCCACGCAGCCGCTCACGGCCCCCATTTGCAACTCCGCGTTCGTGCCCTTCGCCAGGTACTTCGCGAGCTGCTCCCCCGACTTCTGCCATCCGAGTAAGGGGATCATCCGCAGGGCGTCGTACCGCGTCCCGGTCGGGACCTTCGGGTCGTCGGCCATCTTCACGGAGGCATCGAGCGCCGCGGCCCACCGCGCGGCGAGGGCGGCGTCCCGGCCGATGACTTCGCGGACGCGCGGGGCCGGCCAGACGTTCAGCTGGCTAACGCCGTTGATGATTCCCCCGCCGATCACGACCGCCTGCCAGTCGCGGAGCTTCTCGCCCGCTTTCGGCAACGACACGTCAAGGATCGCCCTCAGTTCCTCGGCCTTGTTCCGCTTCCCGGCGGCGACGGCGACCCGCCAAATCCACGGGATGCGGCGGTACTCCTCCTTGCCCGGCGGCAGGTCCGCGGCCATCGCCCGGATCGTGTCGGCCGACTTGTCCGCGTGCGCCGCGACCGCCGCCTCCCGGTCGGCGGCCTTCACGCCGTCGTCGAGCAGGTAATTCGCGAGGTCGGCGGCGGTCGCGATCGTCGGCCCGTCGGCCTTGACCGCGGGCGGGACCTTCGGCTGCTGGCCCTTCGGTACGAGGTAAAGCGTCCGCAGATCGAGGAGCGCGCCGGTCAGCAGTTGCGTATCCGGGCGGAAGGTGAGTCGATTCGCCCCGGCCCTGAGCTTGATCGTGCCGAGCTTCGCCCGCTCGTACTTCGACCACGCGCCGGTGCTGGCGACCTTCCCAATCAGCGACCGCTCGCCGCCGTCGAGCGCGAAGGCGTTCCCCGCGGACCCCGCGTCGCAGGCGAAGTCGAGGTACACGTCGAACTCCCCGGCGGCGGCGAGTTCGACCCGCCAGACGACGTGGTCGGCCGGGCCGTGCCAGTGGCCGATGTTGCCGAACTCGGACTCGAACGTGATCGTGCCGCCGTGGATTTCGCAGTTCGCCGCGCGGAGGACGAGTTGCCCGTCGGCCGCGCGGAGGACCTTTGGCGCGTTCCCGGCGACAGTTTTCGGCGGCCGCACGGCCGTGCCGAGGTAGGCGACGAGGTCGGCCATCGCGGCCGGCGGCACGTCCTTCTCCAACCCCTCCGGCATCAGCGACCGGCCGGAGGACTTCAGCCGCTCGAGGTCGGAGCGTAGCAGCACGACTTCCTTTCCGTCGGCCTGCTTGAGCGTGATCGCGGCCGTGGACTCGGCCGCGAGCAACCCGCGGAGCGAGCGGCCGTCGGCGGTGTCGGCGGCGTACTCCAAGTAGCGGTTGTCAATGTTGCGGTTCGGATCGAGGATCTCCGCGAGCAGGTACTCGCCCGACTTGTTCACGACCATCGCGAGGTCCGGCCCGACCGCGTGCCCGACGCCGTCGAGGGCGTGGCACGACGCACACGACTTCTTGAAGACCTCCTTCCCGCGGGCCGGGTCAGCTGCCTTCGGCCACTCCTTCCGGTAAGCGTCGATGACCGCCTGCCGGTCGGCCTTGATCGCGCCGGCGAACGCCTTCTCCGCTCGGGCGCGCAGCTTCGTGTCGGGGTGTGTGAGCAATCCTTGCCGCGGCCCGGCCGGGATCGCCCCGGAGGGGATCGTGCCGGCCGCGATGGCGGCGAAGACTTTTTGCAACGACGTGTCGCGGTCGAGCAGGACGCCGATAGCTTGCGCCTGGAGTGCGGGCGTGTACCCGTTCCAGCCCTTTAGCAGAACGTCGGCGGCCCGCGGGTCCGCGATGCGGCCGAGGGCGGCGACCGCGGCCGCCTGGACGGCGACCGGCGATTGCGCGGCCAACAATGACGCGAGGTGTTTCAGGTCGCCGTCGAGCCGGTCCGCGTCGCGGCCCATGAGTCGCACGGCCGCCACGCGAACCGCGTCCACAGCGTCCGCGTCGCGGGCGGTGAGTCGGGCTGCCGTGAGTGCGTCCCGCACGTCGGCCGGGTATTTCGCTTCCTTCTTGCTCCGATTCCAAGCGTCCATCACGGTTTCCAGGGCGGCGAACTGCCACGCCTCGTACTTCTCGTCGCGCGCCGTGGTGACCAGTCTTAGCAGGGGGGCCATCACGTCGTCGTCGCCGAGGCCGACGGCGGTGGCGATCAACTTCGGGAGCAACGGTGAGCCGCCGAGTTGCCGGACTTCCGGCCGCTCGACGAACGCGCGGAAGTTGTTCCGGTTCAAGCTGCTCACAACGGCGGCGACGAGCAACGGGTCTTCCGTCGGCTTCGCGACCAGCGCCGCGAGGACGGCCCCGGCGGTCGGGTGGTTCCACCGGCCCATCGCGTAGGCCACCTGCACGCGGACCTGCGGGTCGGTGTCCACGGCGACCTTCGCGACGGCTTGGCCGAGGTCCGGGTGCCTCTCCAGGAACGGCTCGGCCAGTCGGATCGCGTGTCGTCGAACGCGGGAATCGGAATCGTGAAGCCGTGCAGCCACGGTGTCGGCGTCCGACGCACCGAGTCGTTCGAGCGCGACCAGTGCGTGTAGTCGGGTTTCCGGTCGGTTCGATTCCCGTGCCAGTTTCTTGAGCGAAGGGATCGCCGTCATGTCGGCCCGCCAATCGAGCAACTCCGTGGCCATGTCGCGCTGCCAGCCGTTCGCCGTGTCGAGGGCCGCGACCAGCCCAGTGCCGTCGAGTTTCGTCAAGTTCGGGATTGGTTGCACCGGCTGAACGGCGGGGCGGACGCGGTAGACGCGGCCTAGCCCGGCCCCGGCCCGCACGTCGAGCTTCGCCAGGTCCGCCGGCGGAATCCACCGCGGGTGCTCGATCACGTACCGGTACATGTCCACGACCCACAAGCCGCCGTCCGGGCCGGTGACCGCCTGCACCGGCCGGAACCAGCCGTCGGACGACGCGAGGAACTCGCGGCCCTGTTCCTCCGCGGCCCGCACGCCGGTGAACGTCAGCCCGCTCGGCTTCAACACGCGGCGGTGGACGAGCTGGTTGACGGGTTCGCAGGTGAACGTGTTGCCGGTGAACGCGGAGCCGAGGCGGTCGTCGCGGTAGACGCCGATGCCGCACGCGCCGGTCGTCCGCCCGGCCGGGCCGGAGAGTTGGAACAGTTGTGGCGCGTGAATCGGGAACAGCCGGTTCGCGTCCGGCCCGGTCGGGACGCTCACGGCCAGCCGCGGCGGGGCGACGTGCGGGTTCCGCCGGAGGTAGTGGTCCGCGAGGGCGTAGTGCCACGCGAGGTTCGAGTTGTCGCACCCGAACCAGTTGTCCCAGTCGTCGCGGACGCGGCCCTGCTGCGTCCGGCCGGTCGCCGGCTCGATTTCGCCCGTGTCCGGCTTGATGCGGAAGTCGCGGTCCCCGAGGGCCGTCGTCTTACCCGTCTTGTGCGACAGGATGTTCCCGCCGAAGAGGCCGCACGAGCCGTAGACCCATCCGTCGAGGCCGTAGGCCAGCCCGTTGACGCGGGCCTGGTAGTTGTCCGTGCCGAACCCGGAGAACAACTTCGTGACCTTGTCCGCCTTGCCGTCGCCGGTCGTGTCCTCGGCGTACAGGATGTCCGGCGCGGCCGTGACGAGCACGCCGTTCCGCCACGGCAGCACGCCGGTCGGGAAGGGGAGGTCGTCCAGGAACGTCGTCGCGGCGTCGAACGTCCCGTCGCGGTCCGTGTCTTCGAGGAAGCGGACGCGGCCGCCCGGCTCGAACCCGCCGCTCTTGCCGGTTGGGTAGTCGAGCATTTCCGCGACCCACAGCCGGCCGTCCGGCCCGAACGCGACGGCCACGGGGTCGGCAACGAGCGGCTCCGCCGCGACGAGATCGACGGCGAACTTGCCGTCCACCTGGATCATCCGCCGCGACTGCTGCGGGGACTTCGGCTGCTCACCGCCCGTCTTCGCCGGGTCGATTCGTGTGAGGAACGACTTGCCGAGATGTGCCTTCACCTCTGCAACGATTTTGTCCTCCAGCCCCGGTGCGAACGGGACCGGCACGTCGTAGTAGACCATCGCGCCGCCGCCCTCGTAGCCGCCCTCCTTGAGGACGCGCTCGGACGGGATGTAGCACGGGTTCGTGTTCGCGTAGGCCGTCAGCCAGACGCGGCTGCGGTCGAGTTCCGTTTTCAGACGCACCGCGTAATCGGCCACGACCTCGCCGGGCAGGTGGACCATCGCGAGCGAGTCGCCGAACGCCCACGCCTGGATCGGGTAGTCGATTTTCGTGGCGAGCGCCTCTTTGCGGTCGAGTTTGGCCAGCTGCACGCGGGCGTGGTGACCGATGGCATCGGTCCGCTTCGCCTTCTCCTCCCACCCCGCGTGGGTCGGCAGGTCCGCGAGCGCGAGGTCGATCGACTTGAGCGTGCAACTCGGCTTGCCGCGGACGGGGGCCAGATAGCCGCCGAGCAGCCGCTTCACCTCGTCGCCGACTTGTCGGCCCTGCACCTGGGCGACTTCGACCTTGTCGCCGGTGACGCCGGAGTCCGGGTTCTGGTCCGCCCCGCAACCGATGGACACGAGCGCGACCGCGCCGGGGAACTGGTTCTTGATCGCCTCGGCCGCGTACCCGGCCCAGTCGCCGCCGAGCTTGTTGTGCGACAGCGTCACGCAGTGGCAGGCGTAGGTCGTGTAGACGGCCCGCACCGCGTTCGTCTTCGCGTCGCGGATGACGAGCACCGGCAGGTCGTGGTCCTTCGGTCCGTTCGCCGCGCGCCGGTTCTTGGCGAACCCGACCGACCCGACGCCCCAGAACAGCCGCGCCGGCTGCGGGTCTTTGAGCGCCGCGATCGCGGCCGCTTCGAGCTTGTCGAGGAAGCCGGCCGTGTACCCGTCGATGTGCTTCTGGTGCTCTTCCGGGATTGGCACGCCGAAGAGCGTCGGGTTCGCCCCCTTGAGCATCGGCCCGCAGTGCGTGTGCGTGGCCGTGACCGCGAGCCGCTCCGGGCGGACCTTCCCGGCCAGCCGCTTCACCAGTTCGGCGCGGATCGTGTCCGGAATGCCGAGTACGTCGGTCGTCATCAACACGAGCGGGTCGGCGTCGTCCTTGTGGCGGATCGAGATCGCGCGAACGTGAATCGGGTGGTTCACGCCTTCGGACTCGGTGCGGCGGAAGCCGAACCCGTTCAGCCGGATCGGATGCGCCGGGGTGATGTCCACTTCCGCGACGCCGACGCGATAGATGTCCGCCTCCACGTCGGCGGCCGATGTTGTTGAAATGAAAACAAACAACGCCAGCGAACAAAAGAGGGACCGCCCTGCCATTTCTTTCTCCGGGTGGAACCCTGGGACCGCGGCCCGTCGGCTTAGAAGTGATTTCTAGGCCAGGATGCCCTTCACGACCTCGCCCTTCACGTCCGTGAGGCGGAAGTCGCGGCCGCTGAACCGGTACGTCAGCCGCTCGTGGTCGATGCCCATCAGGTGCAGGATCGTCGCGTGCAGGTCGTGGACGTGGACCCGGTTCTCGACGGCGTGCATCCCGACCTCGTCGCTCGCCCCGTACATGACGCCGCCCTTGATCCCGCCGCCGGCCAGGACGGTGCTGAACGCCGTGTGGTGGTGGTCGCGGCCGTGCTTGCCCTTCTCGTTCGGCTGCGCGTAAGGCGTGCGGCCGAACTCCCCGCTCCAGACGACGAGCGTTTCATCCAGCAAGCCCCGCTGCTTCAGGTCGGTCAGCAGCGCGGCCGTGGCCCGGTCGCTGTCGGCGCAGAGTTTGCGGTGGCCGTCGTCGTTGTTCGCGTGCGTATCCCAGGGCTGGTTGCCGCCCGGCGTCAGGTAGTACGTCTGGACGAACCGGACGCCGCGCTCGGACAGCCGGCGGGCGAGCAGGCACTGGCGGCCGAACAGCGTGTCCCCGTACATGTCGCGGACCCGCGCCGGTTCGCGGCCGATGTCGAAGGCGTCCGCCGCCTCCGTCTGCATCGCGAACGCGACTTCCATCGACTTGATCTGCGCGTCGAGGGCCGCGTCCCGCTGCCGCTTCTCGGCGTGCAGCTCGTTCAACTGATTCAGCAGGTCGAGTTGTTCCTTCTGCTCGGACCGGCCGAGGGTCGGGTGGGACAGGTTCGTGACGAGCTTCTCGACCGTCATGTCCTTCGTGTCAACGGCCATGCCCTGGTGCGCGCCGGGCAGGAACGAGTTCGACCACAGGTGCGGGCCGACGACCGGCTTCCGCGGCGCGAGGACGACGAACCCCGGTAGGTTCTGGTTCTGCGTGCCGAGGCCGTAACTGACCCACGACCCGATGCTCGGGCGGACCGGCTGCTGGTTGCCGGAGTGCATCAGCAGCAGGCCGGGTTCGTGGTTCGGCACGTCCGTGTGCATCGACCGGATGACGCACAGGTCGTCCGCGCACTTCGCCAACTGCGGGAACAACTCGCTCATGACGACGCCGGACTTGCCGCGCGGCGCGAACGCGAACGGCGACGGCACGAACCCGGCCTTCGCCCGCCGCTCCTGGTCGCCGCTCGGCTTCTTCCCCTCGTGCGTCTTGAGGGCGGGCTTGGGGTCGAACGTATCGACGTGCGACGGCCCGCCGTTCATGAACAGGAAGATGATCCGCTTCGCCGTCGGCGCGTGGTGCAGGCCGATCGACCGCGGCCGCGGGGCCGCCTCGCGGGTCGCGGCGTCGAGCATCCCGGCGAGGCCGAGGACGCCGAACCCCATGCCCGCGTGGTGGAGCATCTCCCGGCGGGTCAGCGGAAATTGCGTCGTCATGAAGGAACCCCGTCGTGACTAATCGAGGTACAGCAACTCGTTCCCGGCGAGCAACACCTGCGTGTACTGTTTCCACCGCGCCGACCGGTCGCCGACCAGGAACTTCTCCGCCAGCGCCGTTTCCGCCGCGGTCGGCGGCCGGCCGTAGACGAGCCGGTACGCCCGCTCGACCCGTTTCGTCGTTCCCAAACTCGTCTCGTCGGGCACGTCCTTGAGTAAACGGGCCGCTAGCGCGTCGGCCTGCGACACGATGAACGGGCTGTTCATGACGAACAGCTTCTGGAGCGGCGTGGTCGTCTCGGACCGCTTGTCGCTCGTCACGTTCGGGTCCGGGAAGTCGAACATCGCCAGGTATCGGTTCAGTTCCAGCCGGCTGACGCGGCTGTAGACCGTTCGTCGGGTTTCCTTCACGTCCAACGGGTCGATCGACGGCCCGCCGACCTTCGCCGCGTCCAGCTTGCCCGTCACGGCCAGCACGGCGTCCCGCCACGCTTCGGCCGAGAGGCGTCGCCGCGGCATCCGCGCGAGGTACTTGTTGTCCGGGTCGGCCGGCTTCAGCGCGGAGGATTGTTGGTACGTCTTCGAGGTGACGATCTCGCGGTGCAGCCACTTGAGCGACCACCCGTTCGCCACGAAGCGGGCCGCGAGGTCGTCGAGCAGCTCCGGGTGCGTCGGACGGTCGCCGAGGGAGCCGAAGTTACTCGGCGTGCCGACGATGCCGCGGCCGAAGTACGCCGCCCACACGCGGTTGACGATCACGCGGGCGGTCAGCGGGTTCTTTCCACTCGCCACGGCCTCAGCCAGCTCCTTGCGACCGCTCCCCTCGGCGAAGGACGAAGCCGTCACGGACAGGACCGGCGGGAAGTGCCGCTTCGCGACCGGCCCCTTGTTGTTCACGTCGCCGCGGACGAACACCGTCAGGTCGTTCGGCGTTCCCTCGCGGACGACGTGCATCGCGTCCTTCGGCAGTTTCGCCTCGTCCGTAGGCTTCTTGTCCTTGCTTTCCTTCTTCTCGACCTTGTCCGTCAGCGGCCGGTTGAACATCCGGGTGCTCGCGAACACGCCGGCCAGCCCGTAGTAGTCCTCGGTGCGGATCGGGTCGAACTTGTGGTCGTGGCAGCGGGCGCACGCCAGCGTCAGCCCGAGCAGCCCGCGGCCGACCACGTCCACGCGGTCCTCCCACTCGTCCGCCATGACGAACAGCTTGCCGCGGTCGTAGTACTTCGGGCCGAGGCCGATGAACCCGAGGGCCACGAGGTTCGGCGACGACTCCCCTTCGATCAGGTCGGCGGCGAGTTGCAGCTTGACGAACTCGTCGTAAGGAAGGTCGGCGTTGAACGCCTGGATGACCCAGTCGCGGTAGAGGTAGGCGTTCGGGTACGTCAGCGACGCATCGTTGCCGACGATGTGCGCCTGGTCCTCGGCGTATCGCGCCACATCGAGCCACAGTCGCGCCCACCGCTCGCCGTAGGCGGGCGAGGCGAGCAACTTCGCGACGACCTTCGCGAACGCCGTCTGAGACGGGTCGCGCACGAACGCCTCGACTTCCTCCGGCGTCGGCGGCAGGCCGGTCAGGTCGAACGTCACCCGGCGGATGAGCGTCCGCGGGTCGGCCGGCGGCGACGCAGTCAGCCCGTTCTCGCGCAGCTTCGCGGCGACGAAGCCGTCGATGGGATTACTTTCAGCAGTCGGGTTGGCGTGCTTGCGGACGGGTTGGAAAGCCCAGAATTGCTTCCCGGCCTCGATGTCGATGCCGGGCTTGATCGCCTTCTTCTCCTCGGCCGTCCGCGGGTCCGCGGCCCCGTTCGCGATCCACGTCTCGAAGTCTTTGACCACCTCGTCCGACAGCTTCCCGTTCGGCGGCATCCGCACGCCGCCGTCGAACTTCATCGCCTTCAGGAGCGTCCCTTCGGTCGGCTTCCCCGGCACGATGGCGGCCCCGGCGTCGCCGCCCGCCTCCCACCCGGCCTTGCTGTCGAGCAGCAGTCCGCCCTTCAGCTTGTCCTTCTTGTCCGCCTCGACCGAGTGACACCCGTAGCACTTCTCCACCAGCACCGGCCGAATCTTCTTCTCGAAGAAGTCGTCGGCGAAGGAAACGGGGGCAACGGACGCCAACAGCAGGAGGCCGAAGGTGATGCGAGCAAGGATCATCGTCTGCCCGAGTGCGAGGCGAGGCGGGAAAAAGGAGCGACCGGCAGTCCAATCAGTATGCGCGAACGGCGGGGCAAAGTCAGCACAAATCCTTGTAGAACCCGGAGCGGCAGCGACGGGGTTCGGGAGCGATACACCCCGTCGCTGCCGCTCCGGGTTCTACGGAAACTTTTTCCATTTGTTTGTTGACATTCCAAATCGAGCAGTTATTGTATAGCACAGAGGTCGAGAGAAGTCGTGAACTGAAGCTGACTGGGCGACAGCTTTTGATCCGACACTCTCGATCTCTTTTTTCGTTTGCATTTCGGCCGCGCACTTCTTGAATGCCCGGATGAAGATCAAGCAGGTTCCCGAGGACTTCATCGTCGAGGAACTCACCGACCTCGCGGCGACGGACCGCGGCCAGTTCGCGCTGTACCGGCTCGACAAGATCGGCTGGACCACGCCCGACGCCCTCCAGGCGATCCGGCGGCGGTGGGACATCGACTGGCGGCGGCTGAGCTACGGCGGGCTGAAGGACCGGCACGCGAAGACGACGCAGCACCTCACCATCTTCCGCGGCCCGACCCGCAACCTCGAACACGAACGGATCGCGCTCACGTACCTCGGCCGCGTCGCGGTACCGTTCACGGCAAATCACATCCGGGCGAACCGGTTCACCGTCACGCTGCGCGCCGTGCCGTCGGCGGAGCTGCCACGGATGCGGGCAGCCCTCGCGGAGGTGGCCGACGCGGGCGTGCCAAATTACTTCGACGACCAGCGGTTCGGCTCCGTCGGCGATTCGCGCGAGTTCGTGGCGAAGGAGATGATCCGCGGGAACTTCGAGGCCGCGCTGAAACTGGCCCTCGCCGCCCCCTACGAGTACGACCGGGCCGAGCAGAAGCGGGAAAAGGCGACGCTCCGCGACCACTGGGGCGACTGGCCCGCGTGCAAGGCGAAGCTGCCCCGCGGCCACGCGCGGAGTCTGGTGGACTACCTTGTCACGCACCAGACGGACTTTCGCGGCGCGGTCGCCCGACTGAAACCGGAACTCCAGGGGCTGTACCTGTCGGCGTACCAGAGCCACGTCTGGAATCAGGTGCTGGCCCGGTGGTTGACGGCGAACCTCGAACCGGCCCGCCTCGGGGCGGTTGACCTTCAACTCGGACCGATGCCGGTCCCGCGATCAATACCCGACGGAATGCGACAGACGTGGGAAGAGTTCGTGTTGCCGTTGCCGTCGGCGCGGCTGAAGCCCGACCCCGCGGCCGCGTGGCTGCCGCTGCTCGAAGCGGTGCTAGAAGAGGAAGGGCTGACGCTCGCGACGATGAAGATTCCCGGCCTTCAGAAGCCGTTCTTCTCGAAGGGCGAGCGGTCGGCGTGCGTGCGGCCGGCCGGGGTCGAGTCGTTCGACGCGGACGACGAATTGAATCGGGCGAGGCGGAAGCTCGTGCTGAAGTTCGACCTGCCCCGCGGCAGCTACGCGACGATGGTGATAAAGCGACTCTCCGTGTAGGGCGGGTCAAGGCTTTGCGCCGATTCGCCGGGTCTGCCGGGTGCGACGGCGGGTCGGCGCAAAGCCTTGACCCGCCCTACTTAGCCAGCTCCTTGAACACGCGGCAGAGCAGCGGCGCGGCCTCCGGGCCGATGCTGTTGATCTCGCCGTACTGCGACTTCTTCAGGCCGTAGCAGTACGGGGCCTTCTCGTCCCACTGCCGCTTCGGGATGAAGTACCCCAACTCGTCGTTCGCCAGGCCGATCAGCATCCGGTGCTTGTTCGTCAGTTGCGGGTACAGCCCCGGCTCCGCGGCGGCGTTCGGGAAGTCCGCGGCCGGGTCCTGCGGGTCCTGCACCTTGCCGAGCACGAGTTCGGGGTAAATCTCGCCCGGCACGGCCACCACGTCGAGTTGCCCGAGTCGGAGCAGGCCCAACTCGGTGCGGACGGCCACGTCGCCGGAGGCGTCCTTCGTTTCGACGAACTCCGCCGGCGTCGGGTCGTTCTTCCACTTGTACATCGGCCGCTTCAGCTTGCCGAGTTGGTGCGCGATCCGGTAGACGCCGTTCTCCACCGGCAGCAGCATCGGCTTCACCCGCGGGTCGAACGGCAGTAACTCCACGGCCGCGGCCTGCTTCAACGCCCGGTTCGCCAGCCCGGCGACGAGCCGGCCGTACTCGTCGGTCTTCTCGAACGTGCCGTCCTTGAGCAGTTCGCCCTTCGCGTTCGTGACCTTCACCTGGAGCGATGACAAGAGGCCGCCGACCGTGCCGGTGAAGTACGCCACGGGGCAGCCGTGTTCCTTCTTCAGCGTTGCGACGGTCGCGGCCACGAAGTCGGCGCTCACCTCCGTGTTCTTGTCGTCGAGCGTTTCCGGGTGGCAGTTCCACTGTACGACGAGGCCGACCGGCTTCTTCGTCTGTGTGTGCGTGAACCGCAGGACGACGATCTCGTCGTGCAACAGGACCGGCTGCCGCGAGTCGTGCAGTAGGTCGGGGCCGTTCGCCGTGCCGATCTCGGCCGTCACCGGGGCGAGGGTCGCGGCTGCGTCGCGGAGGGCCTTCGCCGTGCCCTCCTCGACCTTCTTCAAGTAGTCCGGATCGACGCCGGACGCGAGGAAGTTCGGCCCCCACAGGCCGAGGGTGTCCGGCCCCTCGTGGTTGTGCGTGCTGGAGACGAGGACGTACTTGAACTCCGGCAGTTGCTTCCGCACGTTGTCGACGCTCGGCAGGAACAGGCCGACGACATCGACGCACACGAACCCGATTTTCTGCGCGCCGTCCGACAGGACGACGGCGCGGGCCATGATCGGGTCGTGCAGCTTCGTCGCCTTGCGGTCCTGGCCGAACCCGGCGAGGTAGACCGGCTTCTTGCCGAGCGTCGGCGACACATCGACCTCGCCGAACCCGGCCGAGAGTTGCGGCCCGGCGACGGCGACGACGGGGAGCAGGAGGAGCGTGACGAGCGTGGGGAGGTACGGCATGGTCACTCGCATTCGCGCATGTACCGGAGGCTCTCGCGGGCGATCGTCTCCGGGTCCGGCGTGTAGTCGAACACCTCGACCGACACCCAGCCCGCGTAGTTCGCATCTTTCAACGCCTGGAAGATCGGCTCGAACTTCATCTCGCCGAAGCCGGGGCCGCGCTTGTTCGGGTCGTTCGCGTGGAAGTGGAACGTGTGCGCCGCGTTCGCCGCGATGACCGCCGGGATCGGGTCGGCCTCGGACGACATCGCCTTCACGTCGAGGTGCAATTTCACGTTCGGGTGGCCGAGCCGGTCGATGAGCCGGACAGCGTGCGCGGCCGCGTTCATGTAGTTCGTCTCCGCCGGGCCGAGCGGTTCGAGGCAGAGGCGGACGCCGGTTCGCTCCAGCGACGGCAGGCAGTGGGTGAGTGTCTTGATCGCGAAGTCGTCAGCCTGGGCCTCGGTCACGTTCGGCAGTAGGTTCCGCTGGAGCGGCGAGCCGAGGACCATGAGGTTGCCGCCGAGGTCGGCCGTCGCGTCCGCGAGCGCGGCGAGGTAGTCGCCGGTCTTCTTCTGCACGGCCGCGTCCGGGGACGTGAGGTAGAAGCCGGTCGTCTTCGCGAGCAGCCAGTGCAGACCGATGATCGTGACGCCCGCGGCTTCCGCCTGTCGCCGGAGTTCCCGCCGTCGGTCGGCCGACACGTCGGTAATGAGCGGGGCGAGCGTGAACGGCGCGACCTCCAGCCCGGTGTAGCCGAGCTTCGCGATCAGGTCGCAGACGCGGGCGTGGTCCCAACCCTCGAACGTCTCGTTGCAGATGGCGTACTTCATGGCAGCGTCACTACCTTCTCGTCGGCGGACGGGTCCATCGCGTTCACGACGGTCAGCCGCAACACCTGGGACTTCCGGGCCGCGGCATTGAACGCGGCCGGGGTGAGCGTCGGCGTGCCGTTCACCTTCGTGATGAGCCACCGGCCCTGGCCGAGCGCCAGCTGGCGGAACGCCGCCTCCGCCCGGCTGTTCGGCTCCAGTTCGCGGACGATCACGCCGTTCCAGTTCAGCCCGAACCGGATGCCGGGGCCGATCATCTGCTGGGCCATCAGGCTGCTGTAATCGACGCGGAGGCCGTGGAAGGACGGCGGCCGGACGGACGCGATGTTCGGGTACGGGTGCTGGAACTTGGCCAGCCGCGGGCGGAACTCGTGGTTCTGGCCGTCCCGCAGGATCGACAGCGTGACCTCCCGCCCGGCCAGCGCGCCGCCGACGAGGAGGAACAGGTCCGCCTCCTCAACCAACGGCCGACCGTTGACGGCCTGGATGACATCGTGCGGTTGCACGCCGACGAGCGCGGCCGGGGACCCGGGGGTGACGTTGCGAATTTGCAGCCCGTTGCGGCGCTCGATGCCGGTCATGCGGCCCGGCTCGACGCCGAGGAACCCGTACTCGACTTCCTCGCCGGTCTTGAGCACGTCGATGATGCCGCGGTAGATCGCGTCCATCGGGACGGCAAACCCGCCGGCCGACTCGCTCCCGGCGACCCCGGCCGTCGAGGACGTGAGGCCGATTAGCTCGCCATCGAGGTTGAACAGCCCGCCGCCGCTGCACCCGAGGTTCAGCCGGGCGTCGGTCTGGATCAGGCTGCCGTATTGGTAGAGGTTGCCGGGCCGGATGTCCTCCGCGCCGGGCGGCACGGCCGACTTGCGGGCAATGTTGCTGACGATGCCCCACGAGGCGCTCGCCTGGCCGTCGGGCAGCCCGGCGGCGAACGGGTGCGCGAGCGAAACGACCCACTGGCCGCGGGTGACGGTCGCCTTCGCCTTCGGCGTGTCGTGCGTGCGGACGGTGGCGAGCTTCGCGGCCGTCAGCTTCGTCGAGCGGCTGCGCAGTCGTAGGACGACGAGGTCGCTCCGCGAATCGCCGGCGACGATGTCCGCGTAGGAACCGGTGTTGCCGGGCAGCCGGGCGTAGACCTTCCGCGCGCCGTCGATGAGGTGGTAGCACGTCAGGACCAACCCCTGGTCCGCGTCCAGCACGACGCCGGACCCGACGGTGTAGTCGCCGGCGTTCTTCGGGTCGCTGAGGTCGAGTTTGTCGCGATCGGGTTGGCGGAACCGGAAGTTCCCGACCTGCGGCGAGCTATACTCGCCGAGTTCCCACGGCTTCGACGGGTTCGGGATCGTGTGCTTCGTGTTGTGCGAGACGACGAGCGAAATGACCGACGGCTCGGCGGCGTCGATCAGCTTCTTCATCCGGTCCTGGAGGGCGACGACCTCGGCCGGCACGGGATCGGCCGCGAGGCCGACGACCGGTGCGGCGAGCAGGATCATCAACCCGACGAGTCGGCGGGGCATGTCGCGGTCCCCTTAGAGCGCCGCCTTCGCGGCCCGGACGTAGGCTTCAAAGTTCGCGACGGGCGTTTCCTTCCCGACGCCGTGGTTCAAGTTCAGGATATGCCGTTGCCCGCCGCCCGCCCGCCGACATTCGCGGACGGCCGCTTCCACTTCGGCCGGGCTGCCGGTGCGAAGCGTCTCCTCGCTGACGTTCCCCTGGAAGACGAGGTGCGGGTAGTCCCGCCGCGAGGCGGCGAGGTCGTGCCGCTGGCCGAGACTGACGACTTCGGCCCCGGTCCGCGTCATCGCGTCGAGGTACGGACACTCCTTCACGAACAGCACGCGCGGCACGCCGGTCGCGGCCTTGAAGATCGCCGTGTGCTGCGGCTGCGCCCAGCGGTCGTACTCCTCGCGGGTGAGCAACCCCGCCCACGAGTCGAAGAGCTGGTAAATGTCCGCCCCGTCGCCGATGAGCGTTCGCAGGAAGTGCCCGGTGGCGACGGTCAGCTTCTCCAGCAGCCCGTCCCAAATCAGTGGCTGCTCGGCCGCGAACCGGCGGGTGGCGTCCACGTCCTTGCCGGTCCCGATGCAGTACGTGGCGACGGTGAACGGCGACCCGGCGAACGCGATCACGGGCAACTCGCCGCGGAGTTCCTCCTTCACGCGCTTCAGCAGCTGCCGGATGTGCGGGTAGCTATCCGGCGGCGGTTCGGGGTTCAGCCGGGCGACATCGAGCGGCGTGCGGACGGGGCGGTCCGGCTGCGGGCCGATGTCCTTTTTCAACTCGAACGGCAGCCCCATCGCGATGGGCAGCGTGGTGATGTCGTAGAAGAGAATGATCGCGTCCACGCCGAACCGCCGCGGGGCGAGCGTGCCCTGCACGGCCTTCTCGACGTTCTCGGAGAACTCGAAGAACGGCAGCCCGGCCCGGACCTTGTTGAACTCCGGGTCCCACCGCCCGGCCTGCCGCATCGCCCACACGGGGGCGCGTTCGACCGGCTCGCCGCGGGCGGCGCGGATCAACAGGTACGGAGAGGAAGCAGGCATCGCGATTCCACAGGTGAAATCCTGGGACCGCGGGCGTCCCGCCCGCCACGGCCCCAGCCACTGGAGGCCGGTCCCCGTGCGAGGAAGGTGGGCGGGCGGGACGCCCGCGGTCCCAGGGTTCAAATATCACTCGCCGCTTCGCGGCTTCTCACCAACATACAAGGTCGCGATGCCGAAGGTGAGCGGGAAGTCGGTCACGTTCCGGAGGCCGTGGCCGCGGAGCTTCGCCACCATCGCCTCGCCGTCCGGAAACCTCAGCACGCTGGCCGGGAGGTACTGGTAGGCGCTCTGGTTGTTCTTGCTCAGCATCTGCCCGACCCGCGGCAGGATCGAGCGGAAGTATCCCATGTAGACCTTCCCGAACAGCTTGTTCCGCGGCTTGGAGAACTCGAGGATCGCGATCCGGCCACCGGGCTTCGTCACGCGGATCATCTCGCGGATGCCCTGGTCGGTGTCGGTCACGTTCCGCAGGCCGAACGCGATCGTCACGAGTTGGAAGTGATCGTCGGGGAAGGGTAGGTGCTGCGCGTCGGCTTCCACGAACGTGATCCGCTCGCCGGCCCCGGCCTTCGAGGCTTTCTCGGTGGCGCGGACCAACATCTCGTGGCAGAAGTCGGCCCCGACGATGGGGACGGTCCCCTTCGCCAGCCGGTCGTAGGTGAGGGCCAGGTCGCCGGTCCCGGTGCAGAGGTCGAGGACCGGCGTGTCGCCGACCGGCGGGACGCGCTTGGCCGTGACCGTCCGCCACCGCTTGTCGATGTTCAGGCTGAGCAGGTGGTTGAGGAAGTCGTACCACGGCGCGATCTCGCCGAACATCCGGCGGATGCGGTCTTCGCGCTTGTCGAGAAGGTCGGTCGGCACGGTCCCTCGCGGGGTTGAGGACAGTGGGTCACTCGCTCCGCGAGTGACCAGAAGCCCCACGCGGGTGAAGGTCTGGTCACTCGCGGAGCGAGTGACTCACTGTTATACGTTCGGAACCGCGGCGTCTGCCATTCCATAACAGCTTCCATCAGCTACCCTATCGGCATCCTTCCACAAACGAGGTGGACCATGCTCACGGCCGAAGGTTGCGCCAAGCGGCGGCGGCGGTTGCTCGACCGGCTGAAGCCGACCGGCCCGCTGTTGCTCGGCGACCCGCTGCACCTGCGGTACTTCGCGAACTTGTACGTGGACCCGTTCAGCCTCGGCGCGGACTACGGCGGCCTCTTGCTGCTGAAGCCGGACGGCGAGGCGACGCTGTACTATGACCAGCGGCTGCCGAAGTCGGTGGACTTCGTTCACGCCACGAGCAAGGTTCCCGTGAAGTGGTACGACGGCGTCTCGCCGGGGCAGGGGCCGCGGCGGATGATCCTCCGCGCGATCGTCGAGTCGGCCGGGACCGGCGGCCGCGTCCACGACTCGCTCGCGGATGAGATGGCCCCGCAAATGTTCGGCGTCGTCGGCGAGTTGCGGCGGGCGAAGGACGACGACGAGGTCGCGCTCATCTCCGCGTGCTGTCGGGCCGGTGAGGCCGGGATGCTGTGGGCGAAGCAGAACGTAAAGCCGGGGATGACCGAACTCGACGTGTACGAGGGCATCTTCAAGGCGTGTTCGGACCACGCCAAGCAGCCGGTGATCGTGTACGGCGACTTCGCGGTGTCCCCCGGCTCCGCGAAGCGGGGCGGCGCGCCGACGCAGAAGGTGTTGCAACTCGGCGAGACGCTCATCCTCGACTTCTCCGTCGTGATCGGCGGCTACCGCAGCGACTTCACGAACACGCTCGTCGTCGGCGGCGACCCGACGCCGCAACAGCAACGTCTCTTCGACCTGTGCGTGATGGCGATGGCGGCCGGGGAACGCCACCTGCGGGCCGGCGTCCACGGCCGGGAAGTCTACGAGGCGGTCCGCAACGTGTTCCGGGACGCGAACACGGCCGAGGCGTTCCCGCACCACGCCGGGCACGGCCTGGGGCTGGCGCACCCGGAGGCCCCGTTTTTGGTGAAGCAGTCGCTTGAGCCGTTGGTGTCCGGCGACGTGGTGACGCTAGAGCCGGGCCTGTACGTGGACGGCGTCGGCGGCGTGCGGATCGAGCACAACTATCTGGTGACGGAGACGGGCTTCGAGCAACTGAGCAAGCACGAGTTGACGCTGAAGTGAGGGTGCGTGACGCTCATGTTGGGGGGCGGTATCGTGTCAAACGGTCAAGACAAGCAGGGTCGCAAGGCGGCTCGATCCGCCTGGAGGTCACAACAACGCGCCACGGCACGGCAACGACTTCCCTTGCCACCTGAACGTATGCGCGAGTTGTTTGACATGCTCGATGTCGAACTCCCTCGACATTCCTGCGATCACACCTTTCGACTGGTTCAGGGTTGGTGTGGTAGCATCGGTGTCGAGTCTACTCAGGTCGAAGAATGGCTTCGTGCAAACGGTGCATGTTGCGACTGTGAAGCGCTAGCGAATGCGGAACAAGAGTTCCAGGAAGCGATGCGGGAATGAATTTGTAGGGTGGGTCGAGTCTTCGAGGCGCACCGTGCGGGCGAATACCACACCGGTGGGCCTCGAAGACTCGACCCACCCTACTTCGTCTCCTTGATCGCGATGTCCTTGAAATGCACCTCCGACCCCTCGGACTGGAGGGCGATCTTCCCCTTCTTCAAGCTCCCGTTCTTCCCCTCGATCACGGCTTTGCCGTTGACCGCGAGCGTCACGTTGCCGTCCTTGCACGTGATCTCGTACTCGTTCCACTCGCCGAACGGCTTCTCGACCGGCGTGTCCTTGTCCTTGCGGAAGTAGTGCCGGTTCGTCTTGTCGTTCGCGTCCTTCAGTCCCGGCTCGAACTCTAGCGCCGGCAGCTTCCCATCCGGGCCGGGGTTCAGCCACAGGTCGCCGGCCCGTCCGGTGCGGAGCTGTGCCTCCAACGAACTCGGCCAGACTTTTTCCTCGGCCGCGCAATGCAACAGGACGCCGCTGTTGCCGGACTTCGTCCCGGCCGGGTAGCGCCACTTCAGCTTGAGGACGTAGTTCGCGTACTCTTTCTCGGTCATGAGGTAGCCCGTCGGCTTGCCGGTGCAGACGAGGACGCCGTCCGCCACCTTCCACGTATCCTTCGCGTCCGGCTTTGGCCCGTCGGCCGACGGCCGGAGGTACGTCGTCCACGCGGTCAGGTCCTTGCCGTTGAACAGCGGAACGAAATCGTCGGCGGATGCGGCCCCGCCGACGACACTGAACAAAGCTGCGAAAACGAATCGCACGGCGGACCTCACTTCTTGACGCCGAACTTGTAGATCGTGGTCGTCTTGTACTCCTCGCCCGGCTTCAGCACCGGCGACGCCCAGCCGTCCGTGCCGACCTTGTTGATCGCGTCCGGGAACTTCTGCGCCTCCATGCAGAACCCGTTGTACTGCTTGTACACCGCGCCGCCCTTGCCGGTGTTCGTCGCGTCGAGGAAGTTGCCGCTGTAGAACTGCAGCCCCGGCTCGTTCGTCAGCACCTCCAGCGTCCGGCCGGACTTCGGCTCCGTCACGCGGGCGGCGAGGAACGGCGTGCCGCCGGCCTTGCCGTCGAGCGCGTAGTTCAGGTCGTACCCCTGCGGCTTCGCGTCGATCTCCTTGATGTGCGCCCCGATGGCCGTCGGCTTCGTGAAGTCGAACGGCGTCCCGGCCACCGGCGCGATCTTCCCGGTCGGGATCAGCGTCGCGTCCGTCGGCGTGTAGTTCTTCGCCATGATCTCGACCTCGTGGCCGAGGATGTCGCCGCTGGCGTGGCCGCCGAGGTTGAAGTAGCTGTGGTGCGCCAGGTTGCACACCGTCGGCTTGTCCGTCGTCGCGTGGTACTCGACCTTCAGTTCGTTGTCGTTCGTGAACGTGTACGTCACCTTCACGGACAGCGTGCCGGGGTAACCCTCCTCCCCATCCTTGCTGACGTAACTCAACGTGATGCTCGGCCCGGCCGCGCCGACGACCGGGGCGTCGGCCCGCCACATCTGCTTGTCGAACCCCTTGTTCCCGCCGTGCAGGTGGTTCTCGCCGTTGTTCGTGGCGAGCGTGTACTCCTTGCGGTCGAGCTGGAACTTCCCCTTCGCGATCCGGTTCGCGCATCGCCCGGCGTTCGACCCGAAGTACGGGTGGCCCTTCAGGTAGCCGTCCATGTCCGAGAAGCCGAGGGCCACGTCGCCGAGCTTCCCCGCCGCGTCCGGGACGTGAATCTCGGTGACGATCGCGCCGTAGTCGATGACCTTCGCCTTCGCACCGCTCTTGTTCGTGAGCGTGTAGGCGGTCACGACGGTCTTGCCGTCCGCGAGCTTGCCGAACGTTTCCTGTTCCACTTGAGGCCCAGCCGCGAGGAGGGGGACGACGGACGCGACCAGCATCAGCACGGGGAGGGTGAATCGCATAGTCCGGGTTCCTGAGAAAAGGGGGAGCGGAGACAATCGTAGTCGGCGAGACCGAATCGGCGAGCCGGGATAAGATCAGCCACATGAACACCTTCGCCGAACTCGTCGAAACCCGCGACGATTCCGTCTACGAACTCGTGTCCACGACCAAAGGCCCCCGCGGCGCGCTGCCGCTGACGGACGAGCTGCTCCGCCATTCACCGTCGGGCGACCTGTTCGGGTGGACGCAGAACGTCGGCATGGGGCTGAACCCGCAGTTGCTCGGCCGCAAGGAGTTCCTGATCCTCAGCACGCACGGCGGGCTGCGCGGCGAGGACGGTTCGCCGGTCGCGCTCGGGTTCCACAGCGGGCACTGGGAGGTCGGGCTGCTCGTGAAGGCGGCGGCGGAAGAGTTCCAACGGCAGAAGACGATTCCGTTCGCCGGGGCCGTGACCGACCCGTGCGACGGCCGGACGCAGGGGACGCCGGGCATGTACGACAGCCTGCCGTTCCGCAACGACGCCGCGACCGTCCTCCGGCGGCTGATGCGGAGCCACCCGACCCGCGCCGGCGTCCTCGGCGTCGCGACGTGCGACAAGGGCCTGCCCGCGATGATGATGGCCCTCGCCAGCCAGCACGACTACCCGGTCGTGCTGGTCCCCGGTGGCGTCATGCTCGCGGGGGAAACGGGGACCGAGGACACGGGGAAGGTGCAGACGATTGGCGCGCGATACGCGCACGGCGAGATCACGCTCGAACAGGCGGCCGAGGCCGGCTGCCACGCCTGCGCGTCGCCCGGCGGCGGGTGCCAGTTCCTCGGCACGGCCGCGACTTCGCAGGTCGTCGGCGAAGCGCTCGGCTTGGCACTGCCGCACTCCGCACTCGCGCCGTCGGGTCAGCCGATCTGGCTCGACATGGCCCGCCGCTCCGCGAAGGCGCTCGTCAACCTGTCGGCGAAGAAACTGACGACGAAACAGATTCTCACCGACGCCTCCGTGAAGAACGCCCTCGCGGTGTTCGCGGCGTTCGGCGGCAGTACTAACCTACTGCTGCACACGCCGGCCGTCGCGTTCCACGGCGGGCTGGCCCGACCGACCATCGACGACTGGACGCACTTCAACCGGGCCGTGCCGCGGCTGGTGGACGCGCTGCCGAACGGCCCGGTCGGCCACCCGACGATCCGCGTCTTCCTCGCCGGCGGCGTGCCGGAGGTGATGCTCCACCTCCGCGAGATGAACCTGCTTCAACTCGACGCGCTGACCGTGACCGGCGAGCCGCTCGGCAAGTCGCTCGACTGGTGGGCCGCGTCCGACCGCCGCAAGCGGCTCCGCGACCTGCTCCAAACCCGCGACCGGATCGACCCGGACACGGTCATCATGTCCCCGGCCCAGGCGAAGGCCCGCGGGTTAACGAGCAGCCTGACGTTCCCCCGCGGCAACCTCTGCCCGGACGGCAGCGTCATCAAGTCCACGGCCATCGACCCGAACGTCGTGGACCCGGACGGCGTGTACCGGAAGGTCGGCCCGGCGCGGGTGTTCATCACGGAAAAGTCGGCCATCGCCGCGATCAAGGAAGACCGCGTCCGGCCCGGCGACATACTGGTCCTCTGCTGCCGCGGGCCGATGGGCAGCGGGATGGAGGAGACGTACCAGGTGACGAGCGCGCTGAAGCACCTGCCGTGGGGCAAGCACGTCGCCGTGCTGACGGACGCCCGGTTCAGCGGCGTGAGTACCGGGGCGTGCATCGGCCACGTCTCGCCGGAGGCGCTGGCCGGCGGGCCGATCGGCAAGCTCCGCGACGGCGACCGGATCGAGATCGTGATCGACCGCACCACGCTGGAGGGGAGCGTGAACCTTGTCGGCGACGCGGCCGGCGTCCACGGCGTCGCGTGGGGCACGGCCGAACTCGCGGGGCGTCAGCCGCGGCCGGACCTTCGGCCGGACCCGGCGCTGCCGGCCGACACGCGGTTGTGGGCCGCGCTGCAGCACGCCAGCGGCGGCGTCTGGGGCGGCTGCGTGTACGACGTGGAGAAGATCGTCGAGCGGTTAGGGTGAACAACAAGAATGGAAGATTTCGATCCGTCCAACTACCCGCCGCGGTATCGGTCCGTCTCAGAACGCGGCGGGTTCAAGGAATTGATTTGTGACGAGTACGAGTGGCTGGCCCGACCTGACCTCTGGGGAACCTCCGTCTTCCCTGAAAGAGTGAGTGAACGGAAATATCACCTCGGCGAATATCACCTGTTCACCCGCGATGTCGAGGCGTATGTCGGCTGTCCTGTTTGCAAACCAGTTTTACGTGACCTGTATTCGGAGTCGGGATTCGACGCCGGAGCTTGTGTTCTGCAACACGCGGCACTTCTCAATCTGCCCACTGGGTCGGACAGGCGAGAATGGGTAAAGGTGCGTCCCGAACGATGCGAGTGTCCGAATGTCGTTCACCTTCGCGCCCTCAAGGAATACCCCCTAGGACGTATGAGTAGCGGTGAGTTAAAGCATCACGTTCGGGAACGCCTTCGCATTCGTGCGAACCCAGTCGCTGACGTGGAATCGCCACCGGAAGTGGTCAAGTTCCTTCATGAGGATGTCGAGGCACGCCAGAAGTATGTTCGGTGGCTGGCGCTGGAATTGTGTGGGCCAAACCCTTTCCGCCCCGTCAACTTTCACCCGCAGTACCGAACCGACACTGCAGTAGGCGTTGCAGGTGAAATGGACGATACTCGCGATTTCTCAGCCATGCATATCCTCGCCGACGCACTGCAAGACGCGGGGTGCGAAGAGGAGGCGATCCTGAAACATTGCCGCGAAGAGCCAAGACACGTTCGCGGCTGCTGGGTCGTCGATCTCGTGTTGGGTACGCAGTAGCGGCTACTTCATCTTCAACTCGTACACCGCCGCCTCCATGCCGTTGCGGACGAACAGCTTGCCGTGCGCGACGACCGGGTGGTTCCACGTCTTCCCGTCGAGCGCCGGGAACTTCGCCAGCTCGACGTGCTCGTCCGGGTTCGCTTCCACCAGCACGACCTTGCCGTCAACGGCCTGCACCACCAGGACGCCCTGGTCCGCGAGTAGCAGCACTTGGCCGTGGCCGTACTGCGTGCCGGTCTTCCACTTCCGCGACCCGTCCTTCAGGTCGATGCACGCGAACGACTTGTCGTCGAACCCGTACAGGAAGCCGTTGTGGACGACGCCGTCGTTGAAGTACGGCTTCATATTGCGCGTGGCCCACACCAGTTCCGTGTTCCACCCGTCGCCGGACCGCGTCACGCGGACCCGCTGCGTACCTTGGTCGTTGCCGACGCCGGTGCCGATCAGCACGTCCGTGTCGGACAGGACCGTCGGCTGGCTGACGCGGTTCACCCCCCGCTGCTTCCAGTCGTGGACCCACAGCAGCTTGCCGTCGGCCGGCTGGTACGACTCGAGTCCCACGTCGCTAATCATCAGAATCTGCTCGACGCCGCCGAGCTTCGCGAGGTGCGCGGAGCTGTAGCCGAACGTGCCGTTCCCGGCCGTCCACGCCGGCTCGCCGGTGTCGGCCCGGTACGCGGCCGTTCCTTTGCCGCCAGGAGCATTCGCGAACACGACGACGAGATTCTGGTACACCAGCGGCGAACTCGAATAGCCCCACTGCTGGGGCTGCGTGCCGAGTTCCTTCGGTACGTCCCGCTCCCAGACCGGCAGCCCTGTTTCGGCGTTCAAACAGAACAGTTTGCCGGTTCCGCCGTAGGTGTAGACACGCGTGTAGTTCGGAAATTTCACGACCGTCGGCGTGCCGCGCGGTCCCACACCGGCGATCTGCTCGAAGAACCGCGCCTTGTACCGATGCTCCCACACCGGCGCGCCGGTGTCCGCCTGATAGCAAACAACCGCCTCTTGGTCGTCGTCCACCTGCTCCTGCGTGAAAATCTTGTCGCCGACGACCGAGAACGTCCCCCACCCCGGCCCGACGCGGTGCTTCCACAGCAGCTTCGGCGGGTTCTTCTTCCAGTCCGTGTCGATGCTCACGCCGGTGACGACGCTGTCCTGCTTCGGCCCGCGGAACTGCGGCCAGTCGCCGGGCTGCACGGTGATCGCACTCGAAGTGGGAAGGGCGGTCGCCCACTTCGCGCGTTCCTCCTTGTACTTGTCGATCTTCGTCGGCTGCCACCGCCACGCCATCTCCGGCTCGATCTCGACGTTCGTTTCCTCGATGCGGACAATCGTGAACAGCGTCCACGCCCCGACGACGACGCCAAGAACGCCGGCGAGCTGCACGAGCCGGCCCGCCGGGCGGCTGACGACGAGCCACGCGACCCACAGGAACGCCGCGAACGGGAAGCCGAACAACGGCACGGTCAGCGGCGACTCGCGGTAGAAGTACACGAGATTCACCACGGCCGGGGCGAGGAACAGCGCGACCGGCAACCACCGGAACGTGCCCTTCACCCGGCTGCCGGCCATCCACCAGATCAACACGCCAAGGGACGCGAGCGTCGGCCCGCCGAGACCGCCGACGAAGTGCAGCATCGACCGCGGGTCGAGAAGCGGGAAGACGAAGAACGCGAACGCGGCGAGGCCGACGAGCACGAGTGCCGGCCAGAGCCGGATTTGCGGCTCCGCGTGGGGATTCGGAGTCATCAGCGATCACCCTCTCGTTGAGCTTGGCGAACCGGGGTCATACACTTCATCGCATGAAGTCTTTCACCGAATTCAAGGCCGCGTACTCGCTGCCGCTGCCCGAACTCATCCTGCGGGCGGCGGAAGTTCACAAGGCGAACCGCGACTACCGCGACATCCAGAAGTGCGCCCTCCTGAGCATCAAGACCGGCGGCTGCCCGGAGGACTGTACTTACTGTAGCCAGAGCGCCCACTACGATTCGCCGGTCGAGCGGGTTCCGTTGTTGACGGTCGAGGAAGTCCGCGAGAAGGCGGAAGCGGCGAAGGCGGCCGGGGCGACGCGGTTCTGCATGGGGGCGGCGTGGCGACAGCCGAAGGACGGCCCGGAGTTCGACCGCGTGCTGGGGATGGTCCGCGTCGTCCGCGGCCTCGACATGGAGGCGTGCGTCACACTCGGGATGCTGACCGCCTCGCAGGCGGAGCGGCTGAAGGACGCCGGGCTGACGGCGTACAACCACAACATCGACACGTCCCGCCGGTACTACCCGGAGGTAATCTCGACGCGGACGTTCGACGACCGGATCGAGACGATCAAGGCCGTCAGCCGGGCCGGCATCTCGGTGTGCAGCGGCGGCATCGTCGGCATGGGCGAGACGGAGGACGACCGGTTGATGATGCTCGTCGAGCTGGCGAACCTCGAAACGCCGCCGGAGAGCGTGCCGATCAACTGCCTGATGCCGAGCAAGGGGACGCCGCTGGCGATGGCCCCGAAGGTCGATTCCATCGAGATCGTCCGCCTCATCGCGACGGCCCGGATCGCGTTCCCGACCGCCCGCGTGCGGCTAAGCGCCGGCCGGGACAAGATGAGCCGCGAGCTGCAAATCCTCTGCTTCCTGGCCGGGGCGGACTCGATCTTCTTCGGCGAGAAGCTGCTGACCGCCCCGAACCCGGACGAGACGGCCGACGCCGAACTGTTCCGCGCGATGGGCCTTCCGGAACCGGCCGCGTGCGAGGCGTCATGTCGCTGACGGCCCGCTGGCAGGAGGCGCTGGACGAGCTGCGCGGGCAGGGGCGGTTCCGTTCGCTTCGCCCACCGCAAGGGCTGGACTTCACCTCGAACGACTACTTGGGCTACGGGGCCTCTTCTCCCTCCCCCCTTGGGGGGGAGGGTTGGGGAGGGGGGTTGAGCGCGTCCCTGGCGGGTAAGGATCGCGTCCGGGGGAGGGAGGTTACCCCCCTCCCTAACCCTCCCCACCCAGGGGGGAGGGAACAAAACCTCCCCCGCTCCGGCATCGCTTCCCGCCTCTTGCGCGGCCACCACGAAATTTGGGACGAAGTCGAATCCGCCCTCGCCGCGTGGCATGGGGCGGACGCCGTGCTGATGATGAACAGCGGGTTCACCGCGAACGAGGGCCTGATCTCGACCGTCATCGAACCCGGCGACTGGGTCGCGACGGACGAGCTGAACCACGCCTGCATCGCCGAGGGGCTGCGGGTCTGCCGGCCGCGGAAGTTCGTCTTCCGGCACAACGACTTGAACCACCTCGAAGACGGCCTGAAGGCGGAAGCCGCGAAGCGGCCGCCGGGCCGGGAACTGTTCGTCGTCACCGAGTCGCTGTTCAGCATGGACGGCGACCGCGCACCGCTGAAGGAAATCGTCGAACTCGCCGAGCGGTACGGCGCGAGTGTGATCGTGGACGAGGCGCACTCGACCGGCTGCTTCGGCGACGCCGGGTTCGGCATCGTGGACCAGCTCGGCCTCCGCCCGCGGGTGCTGGCGACCGTCCACACCGGCGGCAAGGCGCTCGGCGTGACCGGGGCCTACGTCTGCGGCTCGACGCTGCTGAAGGACTTCCTCGTCAACAAGTGCCGCCATCTGATCTTCACGACGGCCCTGCCACCGATCATCGGCGCGTGGTGGCTCGGTGCTTTGAACCGCGTCCGCAGCGACCACGGCGGCCGCAGTCACCTTCACCAACTCGCCGCCGACTTTCACGCGAACCTGCGGGCGGCCGGCGTGCCGACCGGCGGCGACAGTTACATCGTTCCCGTCGTCCTCGGCGAAGACCCGCTCGCGGTGCGGGTGGCGACGCGGCTGCAAGAGATGGGCTACGACATCCGCGCGATCCGCCCGCCGAGTGTCCCACAGGGCACGGCCCGTCTCCGCATCTCCCTGCACGCGAACCACGATGCCGTGATTGTCCGGCAGCTCGCCGCTCATGTCGCCGAGGCGGTCCGATCATGACCGGCTTCGTCGTCGTCGGCACGGATACGGACGCTGGGAAGACGACGTTCTCCCTTCTGTTCCTGTCGTGCTTCGCCGACGAGCTCGCGTACTGGAAGCCGGTCGAGACGGGCGAATCGGACAGCGAGCAGGTGAAGCGGCTCGTGCCCTCGGTGGAAGTTTTTCCGCCACTCGCTCGGTTCGCGGAACCGGTCGCGCCGCCGCTCGCGGCCCGCAACGCGGGCCGGCCGATGCCGTCGCCCGCCGAAGTCGTGGCGGAAATGCCACGATCCGTCAAACCTTTTCTCGTCGAAACCTTCGGCGGCCCGCTGTCGCCCTTTACGGACCACGAACTCCAAGTCGATTTGCTCCACCGTCTCGGGCTGCCACTGCTGCTCGTCTCGTCTTCAGCTGTTGGGGCTGTCGGGCGAACACTCTCCTGCCTGACCGCGTTACGCTCTCACGGCTTGGACGCGAAAGTCCTTGTTCTCGTCGGCCCACGCCACGAATACGCCGAGACGGAGTTGCGGAAGCACGGGTCGCGACCGGTCTTCTCGCTCGACGCGCCGTCGGCGTGGACGGCCAGTGCCGTTCGCGAAACGGCCCAACAGCAACGGGGCACGTTGACCGAAATTCGCGATGTGCTGGAAACTACGGAACCGGTCGCCGATTTCCTCGTCCGCGACCGGCGGCACGTCTGGCACCCGTACACGTCGCTCGCCGACCCCATCGCCCCGCTGCCGGTCGTCGCGGCCGAGGACGAGTTCCTGATTCTGCAAGACGGCCGTCGCATCATCGACGCCGTGTCGTCGTGGTGGACGATCCTCCACGGCCATAGGCATCCCGTGCTAATGCAGGCCCTCCGCGACGCGACGAACCGGCTCGATCACGTCCTCTTCGCCGGCGTCACGCACCCCGCGGCCGTCGAGCTGGCCGACCGCCTGCTGAAGTCCACGCCGTGGCCGGACGGCCGCGTTTTCTTCTCCGACAACGGCAGCACGGCCGTCGAGGTCGCGCTCAAGATGGCCTACCAGTGGTGGTGCCACCGCGGCGAGCCGCACCGCACGCTGTTCGTCGGGTTCGACGACTGCTACCACGGCGACACGTTCGGCGCGATGGCCGTCAGCCGCGACCCCGTGTTCTTCGGCCGGTTCGAGCCGCTGCTGTTCCGCACGGCCCGCGTGCCAGTGTCGGCGGCCGCCCTCGACGTATTCCTGTCGAAGCACGGGGACGAGGTCGCCGCCGTCATCATCGAGCCGCTCGTACAAGGGGCCGGCGGCATGAAGATGCACTCGCCGGCCGAGTTGAAGGCGATTCACGAGGTCGCGGCCCGGCACGGCGTCTTGTTCCTCGTTGACGAAGTGATGACCGCGAACCGCACGGGCACGGTCTGGGCGTTCGAGCAGGCCGGAATCGTCCCCGACTTAATTTGCGCCGCGAAGACGCTGACCGGCGGCGTGCTGCCGCTGGCGGCGACGCTCGCGTCGCCGAAGGTCGTCGCCGCGTTCGAGACGGCCGACCGCACGCGGACGTTCTTCCACGGCCACTCGTTCACGGCCAACCCGCTGACGTGCGCCGTCGCCGTGGCGAATTGGAAGCTGATTGAAGCCGGCGCGTGGAAGCGGGACGTGGAACGGATCAACAACTTCTGGACCGCGAATCTGCCCGACGCCCGTGTGTGCGGGACTATCGCGGCCGTCACGCTGCCCGCGGTGGGCGGTTATCTCGCCGACGTGGGGCCGAAGATTCGGCAGACGGCTATCGCGAACGGTGTGCTGCTCAGACCGCTGGGTAACGTGATCTACGCGATGCCGCCGCTCTGCACGTCGGACGAGTCGCTCGCGATAATCGCCGCCACAATTTGCCTCTCGCGCGACTTGATCGCTCCATCAATTCTTCACCCCGAAGGGGTGGGACATGTCAGCCCAGGGCAACGCCCTGGGTGGACGGCCACCCAACGCG
>NZ_JCABYM010000112.1:0-8145 GCF_059499385.1 Limnoglobus sp.
CCCCCCCCCCCCCCCCCCCCCCCCCCCCCCCCCCCCCCCCCCCCCGACGCTCGCCGTTGCGATGACGTTACGGCTTGTCGATCGGCCGGTCCGGGTACGGTGGCGGGGGCTGCTGCCAGTCCCACGTCGATTGATACTTCACCCCCGCCATGTACGGCGTCTCCACAACCTTGCCGCCGGCCGCCTGCGAGATCAGGGCCGCGTCCAAGATGCCGCTCGTCAACAGCGTCCGCTCGGCCGGCCACGTCGGGCGGCCGGTCTGCACCATCTTCGAGATGCCTTTTAGCAAGACGGAGAAGTGCGTGAACGGCCGGCCCTCCTGCGTGAACGCCGCGCACGCCTCAACCTTGCCGTCGTCCGTCTGCCACGCGGCCGCCCACTCCGCGACGGCCGGGTTCAGCGTGAACAGGTTCGCCCGCAGCCCGTCGGCGTAGTCCACCACGATCAGGCTCGGCTCCTTCACCAACTCTTCGACCTTCTTCCCCGCCGGGATCGGCCGCACTTTCAAACTCGCTAGCGCCGCGTCGAGCAGCTTCCGGTCGAAGACGCCGTCCTTCTCGGCCGCCCACACCGCCGGGCCGGTCAGGCAGCGGACGCGGGCCACGCCCGTCTCGCCGCCGTGCCGCCGCTCGGCGAGCGCCTGGACGAACTCCAGCCCGTGGAACCCGTAGGCGTCCAGCGAGTGGTACGACAGCCCGACGATCTGCTTCAGCCTCGCCCCGCGCCTCACGTCGAGGGCCGGGTTGCGCCACGTCCCCGGAATCGAGGACCCGGCCATCAGGGGAATGTTCCTCGCCTTCGCGGTGTCGTACAGCCACTTCGCGTCGGCCCAGTTGTCGGCCAGGTGCTTGTCGTTGAACACGGGGACGACGCGGCCGGTCCGCTCGAACGCGGCCACGACCTCGCCGAACAGCCGCCGCTTCGGGTATTGCGTGCCGCCACTCGCGGACTTCGGGTACGTCCCGTGCTCGGCGACGAGGAGCACGCCGTCCACGCCGCCGCCGACCGCGTCGCCGACCGTTTCTTTCAGCGGCACGCCGTACTCCTTCGCGAACCGGCGGCTCGTGTCGTTCTTCGGAACCTGGTCGGTGAACAACGACGCGAGCGAAAGCGCCGACCGCGGCCCCTTGTTGTCGAGCGAGTCGGTTTGCAGCATCCGGCCGAGGATCACGTCCGCGTGCGAGTTGTGCCGGTACTCGGTGGTGACGCCGGCGACCTTCGGGAAGCGGATCGCGTGGACCGTGAACGGGCAGAGCGTCGTGACGTACACCGTGCCGTCCGACGCGGCGCAGATGCCCATGACCGTGTACCGCGGCAGCTTCGTGCCGTCCTTGAGCGCGTACACGCCGTGGTGGTAGCGGCGCTCCTTCCCGTCCCTGTCCGTGAACGTCGTGTAGTGCGGGTTGCCGATGGCGATCGGGCCGCGGTCGGTCGGGGCCGCGTCGCCGGGCCGCCAACTGGCGACGTGCAGGAACTGCCCGCGCTGGTCGAACGTGGCGGCGACGCCGGCCCACACCGTCCCGTCCGGGGCGACGCACATCGCCCGGCAGTCGGTGGCCGTCGCCGTCGGGATGAGCTTCCCCAAACTGCGGCCGGGGAGCGTGTCGCCGGCCGCGGTCAGGTCGTAGGCGAACAACTGGTTGGTGCTCATCGCGACGGCGTAGAGCGTCTTCCGGTCCGGCGACACCTCCCAGTTGACCGGGTGGCTGTGCTCGTGCGCCAGGTTCGAGTCCTTCGTCGGCGGTCGGCCGTCGATGGTCTGCTTCAGTCGCTCCATCTTGTCCGTCGCCGGGTCGTACCGGGCGATGTCGCCGCCGATGAGCGGGTGGTACGCCCGGCCGCGGTGGTCGAGCACGATGAAGGCGTACATGTGCTTGCTGTCGATCAGGTCGCGGTACTTCCCGGTCTTCAAATCCAGGACCATGAAGTGGGCGCTCTCGATTGGCCGCTCGTCGGAGCAGGTCGAGATGTACGCGAGGCCGCGCTCCTCGTCCGGCGTCACGCTGATGATTCCCTGGTGCGGGACCGGGATCGGGTACACCTTCGTTTTGCCCGTGGCCGGGTCGAACACCATCGGGTAACCGCCGGGGTAGTCGGTCCGCTTCTCGCCGTCGGCCGGGTAGCCCTGCTTCGTGCCGAGGTAGATTTTACCGCTCGGCCCGACGTTGTTCCGCGTGTGGAACTTCGCCTGCGCCGCGAACCCCGTGGCCGGCGTGCCGATCTCCTTGTGCGCGTCGAGCACGATTCTCATCTTCCGCGTCGGCGGGTCGAACTCGACGAGGAAGGCGTTCTCCCGGTACTTCGCCGTGCCGACGTAGATGCGGCGGTCCTTCCCCTCGACGACGGAGAAGTACCCGCTCCCCTCGGAGGTCGTCTCGTAAGGGACGAGGTGGGCGGTGGACCAGAGCCAGTGTTGCGAGAGGGCCGTTTCCTCGGCGGCGAGCGGGGCGGCGAGCGCGAGGAGGACGAGGAGGGAGCGGAGCATGGCTGGGACCCGAACGTGCGGCGGGGGCAGGCGGACGCCAGTATCCCCGATCCGGCGGGCGGTTTCACCCGAAATTCACCGGCCGGGTTCAAGTCGTCGGCCGGCCGCGCCGATGATGGGACTCGGAGCCATGCGCAAGCCGAAGCCAGCCCCGCTCGTCGTCCGCCGCGTCCGCGGCATGGGCCGCGGCGTGTTCGCCGGCCGGCCGTTCCGGGCCGGGGAGCTGCTGGAGGTCTGCCCGGTTCTGGTCCTGCCCGCCGGGACGCCGCCGACCGCCCTCGGCCGCCTGGACGCCTACGTGTTCAAGTGGGCCGACGACGCCCTGGCAATCGCGCTGGGGTACGGGTCGCTGTACAACCATTCGACCGACCCGAACGCCGTGTTCTCGTACCGGTTCGGCCGGGACGAGGTCGTGTTCCGGGCCGTCCGCGGGGTCGCCGCCGGCGAGCAAATCTTCATCGACTACGGCTGGGCCGCCACCGACTACGACGCCTTCCGCAAGGCGGGCTGAGGGCCGGGTACGGGGTAGGGGTACTCGGTACTCCGTACCGGGTACTCGGTACTCCATACTCAGTACCGAGTACCCGGTACGGAGTACCGAGTACCCGGATCGGGGCCACCCCGTCGCTCTTCCCGCGCGATACCTTTCCGCCGCCGCCGGAACTCCCGGCCGTCGCGCTCCCTGTCGCGAACGCACGGCCTTCGCTGTCGCAACAACGGCGTGCCAAACTGTCCGGGATGTGTCGGAATTTCCGCGGGAAAGGGGACATGTTTCTCCGGAACTCGCGCCCGCTTCCCGAACGCGCACTACGGTTTCTGTCGGCCGGATCGCCCTCGGCCGCAGGAAATCCATCTCCCAGGAATTCAAGGTTCGAGGTTCGCTCATGGGCACGGCCACCCGGTTACGCCTCCCCCGGTCTCCGTTCTTCGACGCGGTCCGCAAGAGTGGCCTCCTCCCCCCCGACGACCTCGTCGCGTTCATCACCAAGCAACCGCTCGACGAGAAGACGCTCCACGACCCGATCAAGATGGCCTCCCTGTTCGTGCAGAAGAAGCTGCTCACGAAGTTCCAGGCCATGCACCTGTTGAAGGGGAAGACGCAGGGGTTCATCCTCGACCACTACAAGGTGCTCAACGGCATCCGCCAGGACCGCGTCGGGATGGTGTTCCTGGCCGAGGACCGCACCTCGAAGAAGCTCGTCAGCGTCAAGGTGCTGCCGACCGACCGCACGTCCGACAACACGATCCTGAAGGAGTTCGTCAAGGAGGTCCGGGCCGCGGCCCAGGTGGACCACCCGAACGTCGCGCGGGTGCTGGACCTCGGGTTCTGGAACGGCACGCACTTCGTCGTGTCCGAGCACGTCACCGCCCCGACGCTCGACAAGGTGCTCGCCGAGAAGGGGCCGCTCGCCCCGGACGCGGCGGCGCAGTACATGGCCCAGGTGGCGATGGCCCTGCGGTTCGCCCACCAGCGGTCCCTGTTCCACCGGGACATCAAGCCGGCGAACGTCGCGATCCTGCCCGACGGCCGGGTGAAGCTGATCGACCTCGGGCTGACGCACATGCTCGAGAACCCGTGGAAGCACGTCACGAAGCGGATCAAGACGGCCGAGTACGCGGAGGAGATCGACCACATCGCCCCGGAGCAGGCGTGGGGCAACGAGCCGGACGCCCGCAGCGACATCTACAGCCTCGGCTCGACGTTCTTCAAGCTCATCACCGGCCGGTCGCCGTTCCCTGGGTTGGCGGCGGAGAAGATGGCCGAGCGGCAGGTGAAGGACATCCCGAACCCGTGCGACGTGAACCCGAAGGTCCCGCGGCAGATGGGGGAGATCATCCAGAAGATGGGGGCCCGCGACCCGCAGAACCGGTACGCCTCCGCGACGGCGCTGCTGGTGGCGCTGCACCCGTGGCTGCCGATCTCCGACTGGGTGACGATCGCGGGGACGCTGCCGATCGAGACGCCGGCCGCCCCGCCGTCGCGGCTGACGGACACGGCGACGCCGGCCGCGAAGTCGTCCGCGTTCGCCTGGCTCCGCCGGGCGGTCGGGCTGTAAAGCGTCCTCACGTCACCAGGGCCGCCGCCACGTCGGCGGCCAGTTTCGCGTTCGCGACGATCAGCGCCCGGTTCGCCGCGAGCGTCTTGCCGTCCGTCAACTCCGCCAGCCGCGACAGCAGGAACGGCGTCAACTGCGGCCCGGTCGCGCCCTCGGCCGCCGCGTCCAACTCCGCCTCCGTCAGCGCCCGGTTGAACGCGTCCGCCGCCACCGCCACGTCCGCCGGGCACGGGTGCGCCAGCACCATCCCGCCGCCGCCCATCCGCGCGTGCGCGGCGAACGCCGCCGCCGCGTCCGCCGCCGCCTCCACGCGGGTGACCGACCCCACCGCCCCGGCCGTGTAGAACGTCGGGAACTGGTCCGTGCGGTAGCCCAGCACCGGGACGCCGAGCGTTTCCAGAATCTCCAGCGTCCGCGGCAGGTCGAGGATGCTCTTCGCCCCGGAGCAGACGACGAGCACCGGCGTGCGGGAGAGTTCCGTCAAGTCTGCGGAAATGTCGAACGCGGACTCCCGGTGCGCCCCGCCGATGCCGCCGGTGGCGAATACGCGAACCCCGGCCGCGTGCGCGAGGGCCATCGTCGCGGACACCGTCGTCGCGGCGTGCCGCTTCAGCGCCACCGCCGCGGCCAGGTCGCGGCGGCCCGCCTTCAACACGCCGTCCGCCTTCGCGATTCCTTCCAGCTGCGCGTCCGTCAGCCCGACCGTCGGCCGGCCGGCGAGGACGGCGATTGTCGCCGGGACGGCACCCGCCTTGCGGATGACGGCCTCGCACTCGCGGGCCGTCTCGACGTTCGCCGGCCACGGCAGCCCGTGGGCGACCAGCGTCGATTCCAGCGCGACGACCGGCCGGCCGGTCTGCACGGCCGCGCGGACCTCGTCCGCGACGATCAGCCATTGTGCGTCCATTCGCCCCTCCGACAATCGACAAGTTGTCCCTCACCCGACATAATGCCGAACATGGACGCCGCCGACGAGACGCCGCCCGCAAATTTCCCGCCGACGCCGGCCGTCGTGCTCGGCTGGATCGCCGCGGCCGGGGACGGGGCGTGGTTCCCGCTCGCCCACGCCCGGCAGGCGAACATCCCCCGCGACTCCCTGGATGAACCCATCGCCGCCCTCCGCGTCGCCGGGCTGATCCGCGTCACCGACTGGGTGAAGGGCGTCGGCCAGGGGTTCGGCGTCACGCCGGAGGGGGCGAAGCTGGCGAACGAGCCGCACAAGGTCGCCCGCGCCCTCGCCGCCCCGCACCACCACCGGCCGGACCCGGCCCCGCGGCCGACGACGTTCGACCGCGGCGAGGAGGCCCGGCAGGCGATCCTCGCCCCGCGGGTCCCGACGGCCGTGCCCGTCCTCATCATCGCCAACGTGTTCTGGTTCCTCGTCGGCCTCGTCATCGCCGTCAACGCCGGCCGGTCCGGGAACGCGTACCTGGCGAACGGCGACGTGCTGTTGCTGGAGCGGCTCGGCGCGGTGTCGGCCGTCGGCCTCGTCAACGGCGAGTGGTGGCGGCTGCTGTCCAGCGCGTTCGTCCACATCGGCATCCTGCACCTCGTCCTGAACATGTACGGCCTGGCGAGCGTCGGCAGCGTGACCGAGTCGATCTGGGGCCTCCGCAAGTTCCTCGTCCTGTACGCGGCGTCCGCGGTCGGCGGCGGCTGCCTGGCGATGGCCGTCCAGCCGGGGCCGATCATGGCCGGCGCGTCCGGCGCGATCTGGGGGTTGATGGCGTCCCTCGTCGCGTGGCTCGTGCTGCACCGCCAGCACCTGCCGCGGCCGATGGTCAACGAGAGCCTCAAGCGGCTCGGCGTGCTGCTCGTCATCAACGTGATGGTCAGTTTCGCCCCCGGCGTGAGCTGGGCGGCGCACTTCGGCGGCGGGCTGATGGGGGTGGCCGTGTCGTGCCTGTTCGTCGCGTCGCAGCGGGCCGGGGTGAAGGGCCGGTGGTTGGCGTTGGCGCTGTCCGGGGTGCTCGTCGCCGCGGCCGTCGGGGGGCTGGTCTACCACACCCGGCACAGCCAGAAGTGGCAGGCGCTGCGGACGGCCGTCTCCTTCACCGACTACGTGCAGTACCTGAAGGCCGCGGAGGCGGCGATGCAGCCGATCCACGCCCCGCAGGTCGAGCAACTGTACCGGGCGGTGAACGAGGTCGCGCAGGTGAACGCGAACAAGCCCGACCTGCCGGCCGCGGTCGCGAAGCTGCGGGCCGACGCGGACGCGTTCGCGGCGTTCGTGGGAGCGCACCCGCGGTCGGCCGGCGTCGGCGAACTGCCGGAACGATACGCGGCCTACGCGGAGGCGGTGAAGGGGCTGGCCGACGCCATGGCCGACGTGCTGCGCGAGCCGCACGGCAGCCTCGCGGCCCTCCACCAGCGGAAGCGGCTGGCCGACCAGCGGCGGGCGGAGATTCATAGCGGCCCGCAACCGGGGCGGTAATCGACCCCTGGGACCGCGGGCGTCCCGCCCGCCGCGGCCCCAGCCACTGGAGACAGGTCCCCGTTGACAGGAAGGCGGGCGGGCGGGACGCCCGCGGTCCCAGGGGGGCGCAGCCCGGCACGCCTTTGAAACGAGTTTTGATGGGAACGCTTACCGTCACCGCGGCCGAGTTGCACGCCGCCACGGATCGGTTCGCCCGCGAGGCGCGGTGGCACGCCGTCCGCACGCCGCGGTTCCGGATGCGGTACGCCACCTGGGGCGACGGCCCGCGGCCGCTCGTCATCGTCCACGGCCTGTGCGACCGCACCGAGTCCTTCGCCATGCTCATGGCGAACCTCGTCGATCACGTCCGCTGCATCAGCGTCGAGCTGCCCAACGGCAAGGACGACGACGCGAACCTCGGCCCGTACCGGCACGCCGACTTCGCGCACGACCTCGTCGCGCTGCTGGATCACCTTCAGTTGAACGAAGTCGATCTCCTCGGCTCGTCGTTCGGCTCGACGGTCGCGCTGCGAACGGCCGTCACGTACCCGGCCCGGCTGCGGCGGGTGGTGCTACAAGGTGGGTTCGCCCGGCGGCCGCTGATTCGGGCGGAACGCGGGTTGGCCCGCCTCGGCCGGTACTGGCCGTGGCGGATGGGCGACCTGCCGATCCGCGAGTCGGTGATGCGGCGGTTCGAGGCCCACGCGTTCGTGACCGCCCCGCCGGAGGTGTTCGACTTCCTGATCCACAACAGCGGCCGGACGCCGGTGCGGGCCGCGGCGGGGCGGGCGTTGCTCCTAGACAAGCTCGACCTGCGGCCGATGCTGCCGCGGGTGCGGCAGCCGGTGCTGATGATCGGCGGGGACCGCGACACGATCGTGCCGCGGCAATACGAGGCGGAGGTGGAGGCCGGCGTGCCGGACGTGCGGCGGGTCGAGTTCTCGCCGTGCGGCCACTACCCGCAGTACACGCACCCGTCGCGGATGGCGGCCGAGGTGCGGGCGTTCCTGACGGGGTGACGCCGGTGGAGTCGGGCAACCCGCCCTAATATAGCCGCCGGCTTGCCGGCGGGGTTTTGGGGGTCGCAAAAACCCGCCGGCAAGCCGGCGGCGATTTATATTTAGGGTGCCAACCCCGGTTGAACCCAAACCCACGTCGGCATGCACCAAAAATGGTCGACCAAAGGG